>JBJEPA010000099.1:0-30633 GCA_051880995.1 Ruminococcus sp. | reverse complement strand
TTTCATCCTTATTATATTCATAAATTTCAATAAATCTTTTTGCAACAGATATACTTCCTGTGTTGAAAAGTGTTTCAAGCATAAGCTCAAACATTTCTTTAGGGATGTCCATAAGTATTGGGTGGAAATATCTATGTGCACCTGAGTAGTCACCTCGTCCGGCAATATTCCTTGCGTTTTGAATATTTACAATTTCATCAAAAATTTCTCTTAAAACCGGATAATTCTTCTCCTCTTTGTACTTCTGAATTTCCTCATATCTGTCACGCAGAGCCTGTGAACTTTCAAGGTTCTGTGCAATAACATTGATTTTGTTCCCCATATCCTTAAGGTCCTGCCATCTGTTCATATGGGTAATAGTGATGTTTTTACGTTTTCTGTAATTCCTCTTAACCTTTTTCTGAGAAACAAAATGGTACATCTCGCCCCTTATAACAGGGAAAGGAATTTCTGTGTTGAACACAGCCTCGTGGCTCTGCTGTTCTGTAACAGGTGGAATAAACATCCACTCGTCACCGTAGTGGTCAACAAGGTAGTCAAATGGTCTGTCGGGGCATTGTCCCATTGTTCCGTCAATAGGAATATTTACACGGCTTTCACCAAAGGTCTTTTTGTCAAAGACAAGTGGAATACCGCCCCAGTGTAGTACAAGATAATCGCACTCGTCCTCGTTGTACTGGGACATTTCCTGCTCTAACTTTTTAAGAACATAGTCCTTGCCCTTAAGACGAATCATAAGTCTTGACTTAAGGTACCTAAAAGCATTGATTCTGTATCGGTAGGAGTAAATAAGACTTTCGTTCAGCAGGTCGCTGTAAAGCATAAGGTCCTGTGTATATTTTTCAAGCGCCTCGCCTGTGTTTGGTAAAGCGTCATACACCAGTATGTCAATAACATAGCCCGCAATATCGTCGTGCATAAGCTGGGTTTTGTGCAGGGCTGTTGTGGTTGTGTCGGTATATCTTGCCACCATATTGTGATAGCCACGGTTATTCTGCTGACATTCCAAAGCTCTGTTCTTTGGCAAAGCACCGTTGTTACAAACCTCTAAAAATTTGTTCCAGTGCTTTCTTGTCATAGTAATATCCATATCGTCATCCCAGGGTATAAACCCCCTGTGACGGATAGCGCCGATAAGTGTTCCCCCAGCAAGCTGATACTGTATATTGTGTTCTCTACAAATGGCGTCAATCTCTTTGTAAAGTTCAAAGAGTTTGTCCTGCATATCAGTTCTCATATGCCCTCCAAGTAACAAGTAAATAGTAAAATTCTACTTTGTTTTAGTTCAGTTTAAAAATAATCATATCCGCCTGTGATTTCAAGCAAAGTTCCGTTGATAAAGTCATTAGTCATTGTGTCATACACAAGCTTGGCAACTTCTTCAGGTTGAGCAAAGCGGTGAAGATTAATCTTTTTGTTTATTCTGTCGTAGCTTTCCTGTGAACGACCGTTCTGCCAAGGTGTTTCCACAAAGGAAGGGGCAATAGCGTTGATGGAAACATTCTGTCCGTCAAATTCTTTCAGCAAACATTTTGCAAGGTGGTGAACACCTGCCTTTGAAACGGAGTAAACAAGAGAGGAGCTGTATGACAACGCCCCTGCAAGTGACCCCATAAGGATAATCTTGCCACCGTTATTAAAGTGAGGCTTAAACTTCTGAATCATAAATGTTGGAACAGAAAGGTTTGTCCTCAAAATTTTATCCCACAAATCGTAGTCGTATTCTTCAAACTTTTTGTATGTGCCAATTGCTGTGTTGCAAACAAGCCAGTCAATAGTTGGGGAGATTTTCAGAACTTCTGTAACAAAGCTTTCCATACCCTCATATGTGGACATATCGGCATAAACAAATGTTACCTTTTCTTTATCGGTGTCAGAAAGCTCGGTGAGCATCTGCTCCACCTGCTCCTGTTCAAAATAGTTTATAATCAGCTTGTCACCGCTGTCCTTTGATTCCAAAAGGAGTTTGTTGGCAATAGCTTTTCCAATGCCGGAAGTACCGCTTGTTACAATCATTGTTTTTGACATAATTCTAACCTCTTTGCATTAATTTGCATCAATAATTTGCATTAATATTCTGCCCCAAAATCCGTGGGCAAAAAATACATAATCTAACTAATATATTTTATCACAAGGCAATAATGTAGTCAATAAAGGGTGGGTTACAAATTACTTACAAAATAAAAGTTTACAAAAGAAAACACCCTTGGAGTTTTGCTCCAAGGGTATTATTTCATAAATTATTCGTTATCAATATTGTCAAGCTTATCAACATTACTCTGAATTTTCTCACATATTGCCATAAAAGTCTTAAATTCCTCTTCGCTGACACCCTGAGTGATTTCTTCAGTAAAGGTACGAAGACCCTCAAGCTCTCTTTCAATGAGTTGCAGAGAATCCTCGTTGATTTTTAGTCTAACGATTCTTCTGTCGTTTTCGTCTGTTACTGCGGTGAGATAACCATCACTTCTCAGCTTTTCAACCTCACGTGAGCAAAGACCCTTTGATACATTAATACCCAACGCAATACTGCTGATTGTGTCATTATAAGGCTTGTGATAAATACTTACCAAAATTGCTAATCCTGTGGGGCTGATTACTTCGTCGTTAATCAGGGTTTCCTGGGCACAATTTCTGAAAGCACTTATTGTTGATTTGCACAGTTTGCTGTATTTAATGGTTTGTTCTGCAGAGATATTTTTTGCCATTTTTTCACTTCCCCATTTTGTTATATTTATTATAATTAATAGTAAAACTTTGTTATATACACTTTATACATAACTATATATGTACCACAAACAATGCTTATTGTCAACCGGTTTTGGGTTTTATTTAACAATTTATTTATGTTTTGATTGAACATGAAAGAATGTGACGAATTCTGTGATTGAAGTTAGTTATTTTGCTTTTGACATATAAATGCTGTTATGATAAAATTATTGACAATAAAATAAAATTTAAACAAACATAGGAGTAAAAAATGATTTTTAATTTTGATAGTATGAAGAGTGAAACAATTCCAAACTTTAAGGGCGGGGAAAAGGAGATTAATGCCACGATGTTTGTTGATGAACACGGCAGAATAATGAGGGCAACATTAGTCCCGGGAGCGTCCATAGGCTACCATAAACATGAGGACAACGGAGAGGTAATCTTTGCCCTAAAGGGAAATGCCAGGGTGCTTTACAACAACGGTGAGGAACCTCTTAAAGAGGGTGAATGTCATTATTGCCCAAAGGGCAACAGCCACAGCGTAATCAATGACGGTGACAGTGACTTTGTAATGCTGTGCGTTGTGCCAAATCAGGTTTGAACAAAAAAGAAATTGAGAACCCCCACAGCCAATGACGGTTGTGGGGGTAGTTCTTTGTAATTGGTTATTTCAAAAGGCTGATTTGTACTCAACTGCACCGGATTGCGAAAATGTAGTTCTTTGTAATTGGTTATTTCAAAAGCTCTGTTGGAACGGTGTCTGCCATCATTTTGTAGGCGTTCTCCGATGGGTGAAGGTGGTCACCGCTGTCAAAGCCTTTTTTAAAGGCAGAGTGGCGGTTTTCGTCCCTAAGCGCCTTGTCAAAATCAATACAACCGTCAAAGTCAGAGGTTGTCCTTATCCAGTCGTTCATTTGATTTCTAAGTTCTTCTCTAAAGTCGGCATAGGTTCTCCAACCCTCAATGGGCAGAAGTGTCCCGCCGTAAACCTTTAGTCCCAGCTTTTTGGCGATTTCTATATATTCCTTTAGTCCGTCAATCATCTCGTCAGCAGTAGGCAAATCACTCCAAGGACGAAAAACGTTGTTTTCATAGCCTACTGGATGGATTATGTCGTTAATTCCGTGCTGAATAATAACTGCATCTGCTCCGGAAACAGAATTAACTTCCCTTTCAAACCTGTTCCTGCCCTTTAGTCCGTAGCTGTCGTACTGAATACACTCATACTGCCTTAGTATTCTTGTTCCGCACACAGCACGCCTTACAACAGAAATGTTTTCATATCCCTCATCAAAACACCTCTGTGTCAGGTAGTCCGGCCATGACTGTGCTGTGATAGAGTCACCGTAGCAAATCAAAGCCTTGTTACTACTGTCTGTTAAAACCTCAATATTGTTCAGAAAGTAGAACCAGTTGGTGTTCTTTGTCTTTTCCACAGGGAGTACCGGGGAGTGGGTGTTGTCCCCAAGGGAGTAAAAGCCCTTGGAAAGAGGTCCTGTTACAAGAACAGAAGATCTTGTTTCGGTAAATTCTCCAAGATAAATGCTTACGGATATGTAGTCGTTCCTTTTTACTTCAAGGCTGATTTCGTCACTTTTAATTTCTGTCAAGGGTTTAACTTTTACGCTCTTTCCACCGTCAAAGGTAATTTCCCTTATGGTGTCGCTTTCAAGTGCGCCCTTTTCGTCAGAAATTGATACAGTTGCCCCTGTTATTGTTATAGGCTCATTTCCACAGTAGTTTGAAAATGTAAATCTCAGCTTATTGCCACTGAAAGCCATCATAACAGGATAGCGCAGTGTTAAATCTTTTGTGTAATTTTCCACCTGACGGGTGAGTATAGATGTTGCGTTGCACCAGGTAGAAACCCATTTTGTATTCTCCATAGTCTTTCCCCTTAAAAATCTTCTTATGATAGAATATAACAAATCAAGAAATATGTCAAAAAAATTTGAACTTTTTCTCTTATTATTGTATTATGATAGGCGGAAGAAAACTATTAAGCTATATGAGATTTTAATATTCCTAAGTAAAGGAGGAGAACCTTGTGTCAGTATTGTCGGCGTTTGATTTGGGAGTTACATTTGTTGAAAAACAGCTTTTTTCGTCCATTACCTTTAATGTGGAGGAAAGGGACAAAATAGGCTTTATCGGTGCTAACGGAGCTGGAAAAACCACTCTGTTCAAAGTTCTCACAGGGGCTGTCTCCCCCGACAGCGGTTCTGTAACCTTGAGCAAAAACACTAAAACAGGATATATGGAACAGCATGCCTGTACCCACCTTGAAAGAACTGTTTATCAGGAGCTTTTGTCTGTTTTTCAGCCACTTATGGATATGGAAAAACAGCTTGAAGAACTGCCTGTGCAGATTGAAAAGGCAACACAGGAAAACGGCGATGTTCATTCCCTTATTGAACAACAGGACGCTTTACTTGCAAAATTTCAGGACGAAGGCGGGCTTACATTCAGGAGCAGAACAAAAAGCTCCCTTGCGGGACTGGGATTTTCCTCTGATGATTTTGATATGGAAGTGGGCAAGCTTTCAGGCGGACAAAAGAGCAAGCTAAGCCTTGCAAAGCTACTACTTTCCGGTGCAAATCTTCTTCTCCTTGACGAGCCTACCAACCACCTGGATATTAATGCTGTAACCTGGCTTGAGGGATTTTTAAAGGACTTTGAAGGCAGTGCAATAATCATAAGCCACGACAGATATTTTCTTGACGCAGTAACCAACAGAACAATGGAGCTTTACTGCAAGCACCTTATCTCCTATAAGGGTAACTATACGGAATATATGGCGAAAAAGGAAAAGGAGCAGGAGAATATCCGCAACAAATACGAAAACGACCTAAAAGAGATTAAGCGTATTGAGGGGATTATTCAGCAACAGATTGAATGGAGCCAGGAGCGAAACTACATCACAGCGGCAAGCAAGCAAAAGGAAATTGACAGAATCAAGGCACAGCTTGTTCCGCCTGAGGAGGAGAACAATCAGCTCAACTTCAAGTTCACCCTAAAAAGCGAAAGCGGAAATGATGTGCTGATGTGCCACGGACTTTCAAAGTCCTTTGAAGAAAACCACCTTTTCAAAAACCTTAGTTTTCACCTTAGAAAAGGTGAAAAGGTGTTTATCCTTGGTGGCAACGGAACAGGAAAAACCACCCTGTTTAAAATCCTTATGGGCAGGCAAATGCCTGATGAGGGCTATATCGACTATGGAACGGGGGTTAAGATTGGGTACTTTGACCAGTTGCAGGAGAGCCTTAACCTTGACAACGATTCCTTTACTGAAATTCACGACACATTCCCCAATATGACGGAAACACAGGTGCGCACAGCCTTGGGAAGATTCCGTTTTCGAGGGGATGATGTGTTCAAAAAAATGTCCCTTATGTCCGGCGGAGAAAGGGCAAGGGTTAACCTCTTAAAGCTGATGCTAAGGGGAGATAATCTTCTACTCCTGGATGAACCCACAAACCACCTTGACACATTTTCAAGGGAAAGTCTGGAGAAAACTCTGGCTGAATACGAGGGAACATTGCTGATAATCAGCCACGACAGATATTTTGTGAACAAGCTTGCGGACAGGATTTTGTACCTTACCGAGAACGGCTTTAAGGAATATCTGGGAAATTACGACTACTTTATGGAGCATTGTGAACAGCAGGATATAGAATCACCGGCTCTTAAGGTTAAAAAAACCGAGGAAAAGCCAAATGAATACAAGCAGAAAAAAGAAGAAAGGGCAAGGCTCAGAAAAAGAGAAAACGACATTAAAAAGGCTCAGGCACTAATAGAAAGCCTTGACGAAAAAATCGCACAGGTGCAGGAGCTGTTGGGTAAGGAAGAAGTAAGCACCGACTACGAACAGCTTATGAAATACACCGAAGAGCTAAACACCCTCCAAAAAGAACAGGAAGAGGCATTTGCACTTTGGGAGAAGCTTGAGAATAGTTAAGGGTGCAACTGCCCTCCCCTGTCATTAAGCAAATAAATACACCGTGGAGAATTCTACTCCACGGTGCTTTGTTTTTTATGAAATTTTGTTTAGTCCTGTTCATCCTTCTCCTCTTTCGGCTCCACAGTAGGGGGCAAAAAGGGGTACAGTTCCTCATAGTTTTCCACCACATCATCTGATTTTGTTTCGGTGGGGATAAGTCCTGTACAGTCGTATGAGGAACAGGTGCTGAACTCTAAATCCATATCGGGTTCTTCAATTCTTTTATTTTTCTTATCCATAGCATCCTCCGTCTATATTATTGGAGAAAACGCTATGAAAACACTTGGAAAATTTTTACTCTATAAGGCAGACGCTGTGGGCGGAAATTCCCTCTTTTCGTCCTGTAAAGCCAAGGTGTTCCTCTGTTGTTGCCTTAACGCTGACGCAATTAACAGGTATGTTGCAGGCAGAGGCGATATTCTCCCTCATACTTACAATGTAGTCCTTCAGTTTTGGGGACTGGGCAATCACTGTAGAATCGATGTTCACAATTTTGTAGCCGTTTTCCCCAAGCACCCTTACAACCTCTCTCAAAAGTGCAAGGCTGTCTGCTCCCTTGTATCTTTCGTCAGTATCGGGGAACAGCTTGCCAATATCACCAAGGGCAGATGCACCAAGTAGGCTGTCCATTATTGCGTGAAGAAGTACATCCGCATCGCTGTGGCCTAAAAGTCCCACAGTGTGGGGGATTTCCACACCGCCTAAAATCAGCTTTCGCCCCTCAACCAGCCTATGCACATCGTAACCGTGTCCTACTCGCACTGTACTCCCCTGCTTTCCAAAATACTTTTTGCTATCAAAATGTCATCCTGTGTTGTCAGCTTTATGTTGGAGTAAAGCCCCTCCACCACAGTAACAGTCTGTCCGCAATATTCAAACAGCTTGCAGTCGTCGGTAAAGTCAACTGCGTCACTCTCCGCCATTGCAAGGAATTTTAAATATTTTTCCTTGTGAAACACCTGTGGCGTCTGTATTGCCCTGAGTGTACTCCTGTCGGGAGTGTCCTTTATGGTGTTGTCGCTGTTTACCACCTTGATTGTGTCCTTCACAGGCACACCCAATGCAGAAGCACCTGTCAAAATGCCGGACAAAACCACCTTTTCAATCTCCTCTGTTGTAATAAGACACCTTGCTCCGTCGTGGACTGCAATATGTGTTGCCTTTTGGGAGGTTTCCTTAATGCCGTTTTTTACACTTACAGACCGTGTTTCACCGCCATTTGTAATGCAGGTGACCTTTGAAAAATTGTACTGTGCCACAATGCTTTGGAACTGCAATTTGTCACACTCTCTGCACACAATTACAACCTCATTTACAGAAAGGGCATTTTCAAAGGCTGAAAGTGTGTAGAAAATTGCCGGTCTGTTAAGGATTTCTATAAACTGCTTTGATTTTTCCAGTCCCATTCGTGTGCTGTTGCCGGCACACACCAAAACGGCGGAAACATAGGTTTCTTTATTCCCTTTATTTTCCTTTTCAAGCCTTTCCTTTTCACAGGGATTTAAGTGCTTGTTCAATATCCTGGATAATGTCGTCACTGTTCTCAATTCCTACTGATAATCTAATCATATTGGGCTCAACACCGCAGTCCTTAAGCTGGGTGTCGGTCATCTGGCGGTGGGTTGTGCTTGCAGGGTGAAGAACACAGGTTCTTGCGTCAGCAACATGGGTTACAATCTTTGCAAGGGAAAGTCCCTCCATAAATTTTGATGCCTCTTCTCTGCCACCCTTAACGCCAAAGGAGATAACTCCGCAGGTTCCGTTTGGCATCATCTTTTTAGCCAAATAGTAATATTTACTGGACTTTAGTCCGGGGTAGTTTACCCACTCCACCTTGTCTGACTTTTCAAGGAACTCTGCCACCTTTTGTGCGTTTGCACAATGGCGCTCCATTCTGAGAGCCAGAGTTTCAAGTCCCAAGTTAAGGAGAAAAGCGTTCATGGGAGCGGCTTGTGCGCCAAAGTCCCTCATCAGGTGAACCCTTGCCTTTGCAATATAGGCACACTTGCCAAAGTGGTCTGTATATACAACGCCGTGGTATGTGTCGTCAGGCTGTGTCAGCATTGGGAACTTTCCGTTGTTCCAGTCAAAGTTACCGCTGTCAACAACAACACCACCAAGGGCAACTGCGTGGCCGTCCATATATTTTGATGTGGAGTGGACTACAATATCTGCACCCCACTCAAAAGGATGGAGATTTATTGGAGTTGCAAAGGTATTGTCCACAATAAGTGGTACACCGCATTTATGGGCAACCTTTGCAAAAAGCTCAATGTCGGAAACATCAAGGCTTGGGTTTGTAACAGCCTCAATAAAGCAGGCCCTTGTGTTGTCCTGAAAAGCAGAAGAAATTTCTTCCTCTGTGCTGTCAGGCTTGATAAATGTAAAGTCGATTCCTAAATCTCTAAGTGTTTTGTTAAACAGGTTGAAAGTACCGCCGTAAACCGCAGAGGAGCATACAACATGACCACCTGCATTTACAATGTTGGTAACTGCAATAAGTGTTGCCGCCTGTCCTGCTGAGGTGAGCATTGCGCCCACGCCCCCCTCAAGATCGGCGATTTTCTTCTCCACAGAATCAAGGGTTGGGTTTGCAAGCCTTGTGTAGAAAAATCCCTCCTCCTCAAGGTCAAACAGCTTGCCCATTGTTTCGGCACTGTCATAGCTGTATGTTGTGCTTTGCACAATAGGAAGTACCCTTGGCTCACCGTTGCCGGGCTCATAGCCGGACTGTATGCATTTTGTATCTATTTTCATTATTCATTCTCCTTTAGCTTTTAATAAAAAAATCCTTTTATCCATTCTAAACCGTAATCAACACCCCAGATGACACCGCAAAAAACAAGTATGAGAAGTATTGCAGAAACTATCCTTACAAAAGTCCTTTTGCTTTGGGACATCTCCATAAATTCCTCGGTGTCCTTGTCAAGAGCTGACTTTTTGCTTTCAATATCGGAGAGCTGTTCCTCTGTTGGTGGGGCAACCTCACTTTCGTCAATTACACCTATTCCAACACAAATATCATATGCCTTGTCATAGGCTTGGTACGGAACAAGGATAACAACATCTGCAATATCTCCACCTGTGATTGCCTCGCTGGAGATGCTCTTTTTTCTCCTTGCCTCTGTACAGGGGATTCCCGCATCCTCCAATGCACCGTGAACACGCATTCGGTCAACACCCGAAACCTCACAAACACCAACAGGTGTGTTCTTATCAACAATTCCCTTTAACCCTTTTCCGCACAAACTGCAATGGGTTTCACTTTCAGAGTGAATTTTCTTACATCTTGGACAAATTTTCATACTATCATTCCTTATACTAACACCTAATAATCAGTACTAATTTTACAAAAATATCTTATCATAGGAGTGTGTAAAAATCAAGTGTTCACATACTTAGGGAAACACAGATACAACAAAGGCTCCCTCGGATGAGGGAGCTGTCGCCAAAGGCGACTGAAGGAGTGAAAAAGTAGTCAATATATCTTGGTATGTCTTTAGATTTTAAGTTTATGCCAGAACAATAAACTATAATATAAATCTAAAGACAAAGAGAGATAAAGAGGACACTTTTTCCCTCCTTCCACCGCAAGCGGTCCCCCTCCCTCATCTGAGGGAGGCTGTCTGTAACTCAAAATGCCTACTTCATCACTCTTCACTATTACTTCTTACATAGACAAAAGTGCCCCTGGATTCAGAGGCACTCAATCTATATGAACACAGGCTGATATTGCTTATTCTCGTAGGCAAGGCATACACACCGTGGAATCAGGGTAAAATCGCTTACCAGAGAATTCGGCTTTTTGATGCAATCATCCTGTGACATTGGAACAAAATATACATTTTTTGTGTTGAGCAATTTTCCGATATTAACCGCCGAGGCACCCAGACCGTCGTTGGTGGCTATGGATAGCAGAACAGGTCGTTGTATTCTCAGGTGGCTCTTCACCGCCATAGTTACAGGGGTGTCGGTAATACCGTTTGCAATTTTTCCCAAGGTATTGCCTGTGCATGGGGCAACCACAAGCACATCGCAAATTTTTTTGGGACCTATGGGTTCTGCGTCTTCTATTGTCCTGATAATTTTCTTTTTGGTGATGTTTTCCACTTCCGCTATGAATGACTCTGCTGTTCCGAATCTGGTATCTTTAGTGCTGGCGTTTGTGGACATAATGGGTATGAGGTCATACCCCTCCTCCACCAGTTTTTTCAGTTGTGCTATGGATTTACTAAAGGTACAAAAGGAAGCCGACAGAGCATATCCGACGGCAAGCTTTTTCACCCGTCATCCTCCTTGAGTATATTAAGAATTGTGCTTTCTATAATTTCTCCGGCGGACTTTGGGGCAATTTTGCCCGGCAAAGAAAGGGCGTGGATTGCTTTTATTCCATTCTTTTCGGCACAGTCAAAGTCCACACCGCCTGGATATGACGCAAGGTCAATAATCAAAGCATCCTTGCTTAAATCCTTGATTACATCCTCATCAAGAATAAGGGAGGGAATTGTGTTAAAGATAAAGTTGTAGGTGTTTATCTCGCTGAAATCACCTGTTTTAGTCCCTACAAAGCCGTTTAGCTTTATCCACGCAAGGTCGCTTTGCTTTCTGGCTGACACAGTTACATCTGCTCCCATTCCACGGAGCATTTCCGAAAGCACCTTGCCGATTCTACCGTAACCGCAAACAAGGATTTTGCTACCGTTTATAGTTATGTCGCTGTGTCTTAAAGCCTCTTCAATAGCTCCCTCTGCTGTGGGGACTGCGTTTTTCACAGCAAACTCTTCCCTATCGCTGTAAGAAGAAACCCTGTTTTCCATCTTAGGAAAGGCTGACAAAAATTTTTCCCTTTGCCCTGTGAATATGAGTTTATCCATAAGACTATCCTCATATTCCTTTAGGTTAAGGTCGTCATCTGAATAAGGGGATACAATATTCTCCCCCTCTTCAAAGGGCATTACAGGAAGAATTAATATGTCGCTGTCAAGGGCAGAGGCAACTTCACAATCAGTTGCTCCCAACTTGTCAAAGCCCCACAGACGCACCTTATAGCCGTCATTTTTCAGAGCTTTGGCAAGGTAATAACTCCGTTTATCACCGCCGAGCACCCCGAAAGTCTTGTCATAACTTTTCATAGAAAGCACCTTTTAATTTGATTTGTTTTATGTCTTATACCACCATTATATGTAAAGGGCAATAAAGTGTGCTGTCTTATAAAGCAGAAATTCTGCAAACAAAACAGCACCCTTGTCCGCCCTTTTATGCTAATGACCTACTATTTTAGCAGTTGTGGCACTTTGCCTTTGCCACAAAGCTTTCGCAGTCAACGCACTGGCACTGGCTTGGGTTAGGCTCATGTGTACCTACCATAATAGTGTCAAGAGCACAGTAGTTCTCTGTTGCGTTGTGGTTTTCGCAGGAAGTAACCGTACATTTGATTGCACTGTTCTTATGATTCTTGTCCATTTTTATCACCTCAAAATTATTTGACACTCTGTATCTTACCGTGTGTCCTCTTTATTATTGGTGAACACAGAGTAAAATATTCAGCGCAAATTTCATATATCCGAATAAAATATAACGAGGTGATTTTGTGGTTGTGCTATACTTTATAATGATATTTCTTTCACTTATAGGAATAATAGAAATCATAAGCTACCTTATATATCACTTGATGTCGGTGAAAAATGAATGTTCAACCCTGCTTATCACACCAATAAACGATAACAGTGACTATGAAATGATAATAAGGAGTGCTATGGAAAAGGCAAAATGGATGGGAACTCTTCGCCCACAAAAAATTATCATTGTTGCCGACAATTTAAACGAGGACACAATGAAAAGCATAAAAACTATGATATACGGTTACGACTATATAGAAATTATGGAAAAAAAGGACTCCCAAAAAATACTTAATTTGTTGTAATAGCAGGCCAATAATGATATAATTGTCCTATGGAAAATAATGAATTATTACAGATAACCGGCACAGTTGAAGATATAATTTACCGAAATCAGGAAAACGGCTACACCGTACTTGAAATTGATGTTAAGGGGGAGCTTATCACCGCAACAGGGATAATGCCCTCTTTGGAAAGTGGAATGGAGGCAAAGCTTTTTGGCCACTACAAAAGCCACCCAAGCTACGGACTGCAATTTTCGGCAGAAACCTTTGAACAGACCATTCCCACATCTGCCCACGGAATTTTAAAGTATCTTTCCTCAGGGGCAATTAGAGGGATTGGTATAACCACCGCCACCACCCTTGTAAAAGCATTCGGCGAAAACACCCTTAAGGTTATGACAGAGGAGCCTGAGCGTGTGGCAAAGCTGCGGGGCATCTCAAGCACCAAGGCGGAGGAATTTGCAAAGCAACTCAAGGAAAATATCGGGGTAAGGGAGCTTATGCTGTACCTTAGCGAATTCAGCATAACCCCCAACACAGCAGTTAAAATTTACAATGTTTACGGGAACAAAAGCCTTGAATACATAAAAGAAAATCCATATTCCCTTTGCCAAAGCGGAATAAGGGTTACATTTGAAATAGCTGATATGATAGCTGTAAAACAGGGCAGACAGGTTGATGACGAATTCAGAATAAGGGCAGGAATTGTCCATGTTCTCAGCCACAACAAGGTGAATGGTCACACCTGTTTGCCTGAGGAACGGCTTGTAAAGACCACCTCCGCCTTTCTCAATGTGGAACAAGACTTAGTACAAGCCTCTTTAAATGATATGATATTTGACGCCTCACTTATGCGTGAGGTTTTTGACGAAAAAAAGTTTGTTTTCCTGCCGGAAATGCACAGGGCGGAAAGCTTTATCGCCGGCAGAATAAAGCTAATGCAAAGCTTTCCGGCATCAAAATTCAAAAACACAGATGAGCTTATTGAAAAGATAGAACAGGAAGAGGGAATCGAGTATGCCCAAAAGCAAAAAGAGGCAATAAAATCTGCAATGGAAAAGGGGTTTCTCATTCTCACAGGTGGTCCGGGAACAGGCAAAACCACCACCCTTAACGCCATAATTAAAATTTTGGAATTAAACGGACAGAAAGTTCTCCTGACAGCCCCAACAGGCAGGGCATCCCAGAGAATGGAGGAGCTTACGGGAAAAGAAGCAAAGACAATCCACAGACTTCTTGAAGTTGCCTACGACAAGGAGGACAAACCTGTCTTTAAGAGGAATGAAAAAAATCTGCTGAAGTGTGATGCCCTTGTTGTAGATGAGGTTTCTATGGTGGATTCCCTCCTTTTTGCCAGCCTTATGGAGGCTTTGCCCTTTGGCACAAGGCTTATCCTTGTGGGGGACAGCAACCAACTGCCCTCTGTTGGACCCGGTAATGTTCTTGAAAGCCTTATTGAGTCGGACATTCTGCCCTATGTGGAGCTAAACGAAATTTTCCGTCAGTCAATGGAAAGTCTGATTGTAACCAATGCCCACAGAATTGTTAAGGGAGAACTGCCTGATATTTCCCACCGTGACAGCGACTTTTTCTTTTTACCTGCCAGTAATGGAGTTGAGGGAGCAAATCTTGTGACAGACCTTTTTGCAAGGCGACTTGTAAAAAGCTACAATTATTCCCCAAAAGAGGACATTCAAATCCTCTGCCCGGGTAAAAAGGGAATTCTTGGGGTGACTGAATTAAACGAAAAACTGCAAAATGCCGTCAACCCTCATTCTGATGATAAAAAGGAAGTCAAGTTTGGCAGAAAAGTCCTTCGTGTGGGGGACAAGGTTATGCAGTACAAAAACAATTATGACATTCTGTACACAAGGGACAACGGAGAACAGGGTGCGGGAATTTTTAACGGTGACATCGGCATAATTGAGGACATACAGAAAAAGGACCAGAGAATCAAAATCAGGTTTGACGACAAAACAGCCGTCTATGACTTTGACTCTGCACAGGATATTGAGCTTAGTTATGCCACCACAATACACAAAAGTCAGGGTAACGAATTTACCGCTGTGATTATCCCTCTCTTTAACACTCCCCCTCTGCTTTGCTACCGCAATTTGCTATACACAGGGGTTACAAGGGCGAAAAAGCTACTTATCCTTGTGGGAGATAAAAACATAGTTGCAAATATGACACTAAGCAACAGGCGAAACGGAAGATACTGCGGACTAAAGCACCTTTTACTAAAGGATAATATTATATGAAACTCATAAATTATATAAGGCAGTTTTTCCTTCCCGTAAGGTGTCCCTTTTGCAGAAATACTATCAACATTGACCAATGTTGCTGTCCAAAGTGCAAGGACAAACTACCCTCATCCTACATAGAAAGCTTTGCCTACGGTGGGTACAGATGTGTTTCTTCCTTTCCCTATGACGGGATTTTCAGAAAAGCCGTTTTAGTTTATAAATTCCACGACAAGCCGGGCAGAAAAAGACAGCTTGCTATGCTTATGGAAAAGGACATAAGGGATTGCTACAAGGATAAAAACTTTGACATAATCACAAGTGTTCCTCTACACAAAAAAGACCTTCGGGTTCGTGAGTACAATCAGTCCCAGCTTTTGGGTAAGGAGCTTTCCCTTTTGCTGAATATTCCCTATGTTGAAACGCTTGAAAAACACAGACATAACGATACTCAGCACTCCCTAAAGGCAAAGGACAGAATAAAAAATGTTAAAAACGCATACAGGTTAATTGACAGTGAATTAATAAAAAACAAAAGCATTTTGATAGTAGATGACATAATCACCACAGGCTCTACCCTTGGTGAATGTTGCAGAACTTTAGAAAAAGGAGGAGCAAAGGAAGTTTCCTGCTGTACATTCTGCAAAGCCATATCCACTTGAAAAGAAATTCACATTGGACTATAATAAGACAGATAATGGTAAAATGGAGGTCAAATTATGAATATTGCTATTGATATTGGAACTTGCAACACAAGAATAGCAACACAAAGCGACGGTATAATTATTGATGAGCCTTCCGTAATAACTTACGATACATACACCAGCTCCATAATCGCTGTTGGCGAGGGAGCATACAAAACCCTGGGCAAAACGCCAAAGAGAGTTCAGGCTACATTCCCTATGGCTGACGGAGCAATTTCTGCTTCTGAACTTGTGGAAAATATGGTGAGGATTTTTATAGGAAAAATCGGCAAAAAGAAAATTTCTATGCCAAGGGTTATAACTGCTGTTCCGGGCGGAATTACCGAGGTTGAAAAAAGAGCAATAGTAAACGCCATAAGTTCCTATGGGGTTAGGACAGTTTACCTCATAGAGTCGGCAAAGGCCGCCGCCTTAGGGGCAGGTCTTGACATACTCTCCGGTGAGGGTCAGCTTGTTGCTGACTTGGGCGGAGGCACAAGCGATATTGCTGTACTTTCCCTTGGCGGTGTAAGCTCAGGAATTTCCCTACGAAAAGCGGGAAACGAAATGGACAAAAACATCATTAAATATATGAAGAACAAGTACAAGCTTTCCATTGGGCTTCAAATGGCGGAGCTTTGCAAAAAGGAAATCGGCTTTGTAAAAATGGTTGGCGAGGACAAAACCTTTGTGATGAAGGGTGTTGACCTTACAAAGGGTCTTCCAAAGGCAATAGAAGTAAAGAAAAGCGAGCTTGTGCCTATTTATCAGAACACTATGCTGGAAATTATCAGAGGCATTGTGGATGTGCTTGAGAACACCCCACCGGAGCTTAACGGTGATTTGCTACATAACGGAATTGTTTTCACCGGTGGACTGAGCAAAATCGGCGGACTAAAGGAGCTTGTCAGCGACTACATCAGAAATCTAAAAATTACTATTGCGGATGAGCCTGACACCTGTGTAATCAAAGGTATTACAGAGGCGATAAAGTACATAAAGAAGGTTGAAAACAAAAAAGGTCACGAAATCAACCCTCTTTTGGCGGCATATTGATTATGAGCAAAACAAAGAGAAAATCAAGCTTTTTACAGTTGCTGAAAAATACACTTTACATACTCCTGTGCCTGTTTTGCACTAACTCATATCTTCTCATAGAGAGAACAGGCAGTATAGCGTTAATTGTATGTGCTGTTGTGGCATTTTTTCTTGTGAATATTCTTCCTTTTTTACTTAGCAATGTTCACACAACAAGACTAAAATTTTGCTGTCACGGCAAGGATTGCCTTATAACATTCTCCTTTTCCTGCTTTATTTCGGTGATTTATCAGATTATTCAGCTTGTAAGGATGGTGCCAAATCATTGGGGTGACTACCTTATCAATCTGCTGATTTGCATATTATCCCTTGCAGTAATATTCTGGAACGGTATAATCTCCGTTTACTCCACCTCTATTCAGCTTGGAATAAAACACAGGGTGATTGGGCTTTTGTGCGGATGGATTCCCATTGCAAACCTTTTCGCTCTGTACAGAATTATCAGGATAACATCTGACGAGGTTAATTTTGAAGAGGAAAAGTATCTCCTTAACGAAAGGCGAAAAGGAGAAAAAATCTGCAAGACAAAGTACCCCATACTTTTTGTTCACGGAGTTTTCTTCCGCGACTTTAAAAGCCTTAACTACTGGGGTAGAATTCCCGACGAGCTGACAAGAAACGGTGCAACGGTTTACTACGGAAATCACCAATCTGCTCTTTCGGTAAAAGACAGCGCCTTTGAACTTGCAAACAGAATTAACCAGATTGTGCAGGAAACAGGCTGCGAAAAGGTGAACATCATCGCCCATTCAAAGGGTGGTCTTGATATTCGCTATGCACTTGGTATGTGCAATATAGGTGACAAGGTGGCTTCCCTTACAACAATCAACACACCCCACAGGGGATGTGAATTTGCCGATTATCTTCTCACAAAAGTCCCCCTTGGTATGAAAAACAAAATTGCCAACACTTACAACACCGCACTGAGAAAGTTAGGTGACAGCACACCCGACTTTATGGCATCTGTTACAGACTTAACCGCCTACGGAGTTGGGAAAATCAACGAAACTCTTGCTCCACATGAACCGCCAAAGGGTGTTTACTGCCAAAGCGTTGGCTCTGTGCTGAAACACGCAACAGGGGGAAAATTCCCGCTGAACTTTTCCTACCATCTTGTAAAGCACTTTGACGGAGAAAATGACGGACTTGTTTCGGCAAGCTCATTCCCTTGGAGTGAAAATTTTACATTACTGAAAGCCCCGGGAAAAAGGGGAATTTCTCACGGAGATATGATTGACCTTAACAGGGAAAACATACCGGGATTTGATGTAAGGGAATTTTATGTCAGCCTTGTAAGCGATCTAAAAAACAGAGGTTTTTAAATAATTAAATAATATAAATCAAGGGCAATTTCAAAGCTATAAATGTTTTAAAACTGCCCTTTTTCTTATGCGCTTATATATATCATATCCTTACTAAAGAAAGTATCATTCCTAGCCTGTTGAAAAATCTAAAACTTAATTATGCCTATATCGGTGCTTTAAGATACTTCGGATATATCTAGGGAAACACTGATTTAATCAGTGCTTCCCTAGATAAAAGGCGGACAACTACAAAAGCTGTCCGCCTGATTTTTAATTATAATCTATATTCTTCTAAAATAAAACCTATCTTACCTCGCACAGTACAATGGTGGTGTTATCTACAGCCCCTCGGGCATAGACAAGCTCCATCATATCGTTTACACAATCCTCTATATTGTGGGTTTCCACCATAAATGCCTCAATGTCCTCTTTGCTAAGCATATCGGTAAGTCCGTCGGAGCAAATTAAAAATCTATCCCCCTTGCGTATCTTAAGAGAAACGATATATGGGTCAATCTTAAAATCATCTCGGGGAATACCAAGATGTTGTGTAAGAGGTGGCTTTTTAAAAATTGTACCCTCAGCCACATGGTCAACAGAAATCTTTTGCAGTGAATCTCCCCTTAGAAGAAAAATTCTGCTGTCACCAAGGTTGCAGGCATACACCTCTTTGTTGTCAAAGAACAACATAGCCGCTGTGGTACCCATATACTGAATGTTGTGCCTCTGGGCAAAGCGACAAACATTCTTGTTCATTATGTAGCACATATCCACAATACTCTGCACACCAAAGTCAACAATAGACTTGTAAATGTTGTTAAAGGTGGTGGCAGATATAGAGGAGGCAACCTCTCCGCAAGATTCTCCACCCATACCGTCAAAAACGCAAAAGGCACCCTTAATATCCTTAAGATTTATCTGACCTGTAATGGTTCTTTCCTGCCCCTCATTCTCCTGTGGCAGATAATCACCCATACACCAGTAGTTATCTTGATTTTTCTCTCGCACCTTTCCTTTTTTGCAAAGGAAGGCGTAACCAATCTTTCTGGACATAGTAATTCTCCATTCTTAGGGGAACACTTAGGAAAGCACTGAATAAATCATTTGCACAGAAAGGGCTGTCAGATTTTTTGTCGGTATGTTCAAAAAAACGCAGGAATACTGACGTATGGCGAGTATTTTTTGGGCATACGGTTGGAAAATATGCAAACAAGATGTGTAAAGTGATTTATTCAGTGGTTCCCTAGTAAAATAGCTTTCAGCGTGATTCATTCAGTGTTTCCTCAATATACTGTAACATATTTGTAACCTCATTTCAAGGCGATTCCTACGTTATTTTGCACAAATACAAGGATTATATACTGTGTAATAAGTCAAAAGCACTAATAAAATAACCAAATTTTTATTTCTTTTGTTGAATTAAACCCCAATATATGGTATTATAAAAAGCAATCTTGTTGTTGTGTCTGGTGTTTTTATGCTTATATTATGACTTATTTATACAACAAATTTTGTCGAAAACAGAAGAAATTATAAATAAAAAACGGAGCTGTGCATAAGGAAAGCACAGCTCCTGATTTTATATTGATTTTATATTGGAATAGTCACCGTAATATGTCTTTGAGCCTTGCTTTACGAAAGGCCTTGCTTTAATGTAGTACTTTACGCCCTCCTTAAGGTTAACGGTGATAGACTCCTTTTTGCTGGAATATACAGTTTTAAGCAAGGTGTATTTTCCATCCTTACTGTTGCTATAATAGATTTTGTAGCCGGTGTTGCCCATACTGTTGTTAACAGATATTTTTACGGTGTTTTTACTTGTTCTCTTAACAGAGGTAATCTTATTTGATATAATCTCCGAACGAATTTTTGCTGTGTTGGAAATCTCACCCTTAATCAGATTTTTCTTTTCGCCGTAGCAAATTTGTCTTACCCTGTAATAGTAGGTCTTTCCCGGGGTTACATTCATATCGTAGTAGCCGAGAGCCGTTCCGTTAACGGTCTTAACCAGTGAATAACTGCTTTTCCCAAGTTCTCTTCTGTAAACCTGATACTTTTCGGGGGTGTAGTTGTTGTTCCAAATAACTCTGACGGCATTTGACTTGTTCTGTGTCGTCTTTTTTATTTTTGCCTTTATAACACCTGTCTTTGCCACTCTTTCGTTGGACTGACTGCCCACAACATAGGTTTTTCCGCTGTGGACAACAGGAATGATTTTGTAGTAATAATTTTTACCCGGTATGAGGTTTTTGTCCTTGTATGTATTTACATTTCCTGTTGTGGAGGCAATGCGTGTAAAGGTTTTGTTGTCTGTACTGCGATAAATTCTGTAATACTCCGCATTCTTTGATTTTGTCCAGCTAAGGTTTGTTTTGTCAAAAGCACAGCTTTTGCTTGTGAGATTTTTCGGAGTTGCAATGTTTGTTGTCACAATACCTTTACTGCTGTATAGATATATGTCACCCTTTTGGTTGGACGAAAAGCTATTTTTGTAGATATTATTTTTCGATCCGCTGTCGAAGTACATACCGTATTTTTTGCTGTTCTTAACGGTGTTGCTCTGCACCTTACCTGTTGAGCCAAAGGCATAAATTCCCGAACAAGCGGAGTTGGACACACTATTTGATGTTATAGAGGAGAAGGTTGTGTTCCCGATGTACATTCCGTTTGACTTTGCATTAATGACAGAGTTATTCTTTACAGTCTTTACGGTTGAGTTGTTAAAGTAAAGTCCATAGTCACTACTTGATGTAACATTGCCTGTAACATTACCGGTGGTGGAATTTGAGGCACCAATGGCCACTGTTCCTCCTTTTACAGTGTTTTTTTCAAAACCAATGGAAGAAGAACCGCTTTTCAGCATAATTCCGTTACCTGTTGAGGGAGAAACAGTGTTGTTGTTTGTCACAGCATTTTTGCATCCATATACATAAATACCATTTGCTGTAGTTCCCGAAACGGTGTTCTGGATTACATTACAGCCGTTGGCTCCGTTGTACAGGAAAATTCCATTTTGGATATTTCCCTTGACGGTGTTGTCGTAAATCGTATTTTTCTTGCAGGCACCGGAAAACAGAAATCCCGCTTTCATACTCTGGTTGCCGGAGTTCTGAACGGTGTTGTGGCTGATTATATTACTACTTGAAGTGTCATAAACATAAACTCCGGAAAGCCCTGTGCTTGTCCCCGAAACATAAATCGTGTTTTTCACTACCTTGCATGAAGATGCATGGCAAAGCCTAACGGCAGTATCCGTGGATTTTAAAGTGTTGTTGGTAACAGATACATTGTAAATTCCATAGTCACCGGCGGGAACTGTTCCTGTAACCTCTTCATAGGTCCAGTTAACCGCAGTGGGAACATTTACACCGTAAAGACGGATACAAGAGGAAGTGGTACTGATTGTGTTCCTATCCACCTGAACATTGTAATCCTTTAAAGGTGCAGTAAATGTTTCTCCGTCGTACATCAGTTTAAAGTCGCTTCTCATAGACCTTATCAAAATTCCGTTATTGCAGTCGGTTATTTCATTGTTGTTCACCTTGCTGTTTTTCCAGCACAGGGAAAGCACTGCATAGTCTGAAATATTTTTAAAGGTATTGTTTGTGATGACTATTCCGTCATAGTAGCTGTTGTCATCAAGAATAACAGCGTGAGTACCTACTCCTCTTGTCAAGTTTTCAAAGGTACAGCCTGTTACATAAATATCCCTACAGGCTGTTCCGTCGTAGGTTTCGTATAGGGGGAAGCTCTTTGTGTGCAATGCGTCTATCTGCAAAGCCTCGCTTGAGGCGGTCTTGCCGTTCACCTGATACTGGTCCTTAAAAACGCAGTTTTTCACCGTTACTCCCTTGCAAGCCCCCATCTCAAGACAATGGCTGTTGCAGTTGTTGAGAAAATTTACATTTTCAAAAAGTATATTTCTTGCGTGACCCATTCTTACAAGGTTACTTGTTGATGGCTCCATAACCTTGTCCCATCCGTCAAGGGTTCCATTAATGACGGTGATGTTCACAAAGCCCTCATATCCAAGGGAAACATCCTCTGCCCTACCACACTTTAAAATACTGGCATCCCTACTGTGGTATCTGAGAAGTGTTGCACCGTTCATATCAAAAAAAGTGTTGCTGTATATGGACAGGGTACCGTCCAGCTTAAAAAGTCCGTTGGGCAGTATTACCTTGTACTGCATAGTTGGAGTTGCGTTTTCACGAGCCTCGGTAAAAACTGCCTGTATTTTTTCGTAAACCTCTGTGGCAGGTGTTTCCTCGGTGATGTCCACCGTCACCTCAACATATTTTACATCCGAATCACTTGTTACATCAGAATCATTTGTTACATCAGAACCACTTATTACATCTGAATCACTTATTATTTCAGATTCGTCAACTTCCTCTGCCATTGCTGTTATATTCATAACCGTAAAAGTGGACAATAATATTATAATTGTAATTAATACTGAAAAACTTCTCTTTAAAATAACCTTCATTTTATCTCCATACAAAATTTTAATGTAGGAAACACTGATTAAATCATTTGCACAGAAAGGGCTGTCAGATTTTTTGTCGGTTTGTTCAAAAAACCGCAGGAATACTGACGTATTGTGAGGATTTTTTGGGCAAACGGTTGGAAAATATGCAAACAAGATGTGTGAAGTGATTTATTCAGTGTTTCCTTGAAAACATATACTACAATATTAGTGGAAAATACTAATAAAGTCAATTAACAAACCTTTAAATACTTTTAACAAACTTTTAAAACTCTGTTTTTCTTTTTAAACTGCACAGGTAAAAAGATGATTTATTGACTTAAACACAGTATAATGATATAATTATTAGAAAATATATACTATAGATTTTAAGGTGTACTATGAAAGCAAGTGATTATATAGTATCCTTTCTTAAAGAAAAGGGTATAAGGGATATTTTTGGCTATCAGGGCACAATGATTGCCCATTTTGTGGACTCTGTGTGCAAAGCAGATGGCATAGAAAACCATATGTGCTACAACGAGCAGGGCGCATCCTTTGCAGCTGTGGGACTTGCTAAAGCAACAGGAAAGACAGCAGTTGCCTACTCCACCTCAGGACCGGGTGCAATAAATCTTCTCAACGGAATTGCCGACGCATACTACGACAGCTCCCCTGTATTATTCTTTACAGGACAGCTCAATGAATACGAATATACAGGAATTACCGAATTGCGTCAGCAGGGTTTTCAGGAGACCGATGTGGTAAGCATTGTAAAGCCTGTGACAAAGTATGCCGTTCACATCAGCGATGTACAGGACTTGAAGTTCGAGCTGGAAAAGGCTTTCTACTACGCAAACGAGGGCAGAAAAGGACCTGTTGTCCTTGACATTCCTATGAATGTTCAAAGGGAGGATTTTGACGAAAAAACTGCAAAGTCATTTGTTCCTCCAAAGTCAAGGGTAATAATCAACGCCGAGATGGTTGCATCCCATGTGATTGACGCAATTGAAAAGGCAGAAAGGCCACTTATACTCCTTGGCAACGGAATTGTAAAGGACAGTGAGTTTCACAGGGATATAATGGAAATTGTGGAAAAGCTGAATATTCCCGTTATCACAAGCCTGCCGGGCAGACACCTTTTGCCCTACAATCATCCACTTAATTTCGGATATATCGGTGCGGCATATGGCCACAGATACGCAAATATTTTGGCTCACAAGAAATGCGATTTGATTGTTTCCATAGCCTGCTCCTTCTGCAGAAGACAGACAGGTGGCAAAAGCGAAAACTTTGCAAAAAATGCAAAAATAATCCGAATTGATATTGACAGGGATGAGCTTTTGCGCAAGGTTCACAATGACGAAATTCACTACTGCTGTGACGGAAGTGTAATTGCAAAGGCTATGCTAAAGGTTATTAGAAATAAAAAAATTGACAAGGCAGACTGGCTTGAGATTTGCAAAAAGGTCAGAGAGCCTCTTGTTGAGTTTGACAACAACTCCCCCGAAAGAGAGCCAAACAGATTCATTGACGCAATATCAGACTTTGCAGACAAAGACACAGTTGTTTGCTGTGATGTGGGTCAGCACCAGCTTTGGATGGGACAGTCCTACAAGGTGACAGGCGGTCAAAGACTTCTGTTTTCCGGCGGTCACGGGGCTATGGGATTTGCCCTGCCTGCGGCTATCGGAGCATATTACGAAAATTACAAGCCCACCATTGCCGTTTGCGGTGACGGTGCTTTCCAGATGAACATTCAGGAATTACAATGGCTTAAGCGAGAAAACCTACCTGTAACCGTCATTGTGCTTAACAACGAAAGTCTTGGACTTATTCAGCAACAGCAGGACGACTTTTTTGACGGAAACCACTTTGGCTCAACTGCCGAGGGCGGATATGACGCACCTTGCTTTAAGGAAATCGGCAAGGCATACGGCATAAACTCATACAGCGCAAACACCCTTGAAGAGTTTGAAGATATACTTAAAACTGCTGACAAAAATTCCCCTAACCTGATAGAGGTACATTTGGATGTTAAATCAAAGGCATATCCAAAGACCTACTTTGGCGAGGAGATGTACAACCAAAAGCCATACATCAATGAAAAGTTGATGGAAGAAATTCTGGCATACTGATTATCTAATAATTACACTTTAGGAGAAGCTATGAAAAAGGTTATCACTTACGGAACATTCGATTTGTTTCATCAGGGGCATTACAACATTATCAAAAGGGCAAGGGAATACGGCGACTACCTCATTGTAGGTGTTACCTCCGAAAGCTACGATATAGAAAGGGGCAAGCTGTCTGTCCACGACTCATTGCTTACAAGAATTGAGAATGTAAAAAAGACAGGACTTGTTGACGAGGTTATAGTTGAAGAGTACCTTGGTCAAAAAACAAGGGATATTATTCAGTACAACATTGACACCCTTGTTGTGGGAAGTGACTGGAAGGGAAAGTTCGACCACCTAAGGCAGTACTGCAATGTTGTTTATCTTGAAAGAACAAAGAATATCTCCTCCACACAAATAAGAGAGAAGAGCAACGAAATTTGCAAATTCGGAGTTATTACCGACAACGCTGACGACCTTGGCGTTGTTAAGGAAACAAAGTATGTTTCAGGTATTCACATTGAAAGGGTTTACAGCGACGATATTGCTGTGGCTGAAGAATTTTGCAACAAGTATGAGCTTAACTCATATAGCAACGACTTTGACAAATTTGTAGATGACCTTGGCATTGTGTACATCAAGTCATCTATTGAGAAAAGATATGCCTACATTAAAAAGTGCATAGAAAAAGGACTTCATGTTATATGTGACTTTCCTTTCTCCTATGACAACGAAAAGTGTCAGGAGCTTAACCGGCTTGCAAAGGAAAAGAATGTTGCCCTTATGGAGAACATTGTGTCTGTATATCTCAGGGCGTTCACACAGTTTTTGTGGATTGCACGAAGCGGAGAGGTTGGCAAGGTGCTAAGCGTCAACATCGGTATGAGCAGTGACTACTTCAAGTACGAAAAGACCCTTGAGGAGATGTCTGTGCTTGCCATTACTGCGGTTATAAAGCTACTTGGAACAGACGCAAAGTATGTGTCAAAGAACATTATCCCAGGGGATAATGACGATATGGAATACTGCTCCCTGTTCTTCCGCTACGACAACTCCGTTGCAAGGATTGAAATAGGCAAAAATGTTGACCTACATAACCACCTTACCGTTATCGGCACAAACGGAAGTATTGTGGTTGAGGATGACTGGTGGAACACAGGCTACTTTAAGGTTATGAAAAAGGGAGTTAAAAAGGTTGACAGACGCTCCTTTAACTTTGAGGGGACAGGCTTTAGATACCTTATTCAGGAGTTACAGATTATGCTCCGTGACAAGAGATACGAGTGCAACCGTCTTTCCGATAACGAGGGCGAGGCTATACTAAAGGTATTTAATCAGCTTGACGACTGATGTATTTTTAATAAAAACAGCAAGAGGTTATCGCATAATGTGACAACCTCTTTTTTGGTGGTAATATGAATAAGAAAAACAAAAAGACCGGAACAAAGACAGCAAAATACTATACAAGGCTGAAGTACATCGGAATTTCATTTTCTGCAATTATGCTGGCGGTGTTTCCCCTTTATCTCAGCGACCGCTACTTTAACGCTCGCCACGACAAGCTGAATTTATTTTACTTTCTTGCCGGTGTGCTGGTGGTGGCAACTGCTGTTGTGTATATCTTTTTTGACGACAGAAAAAAGGAAGATAAAATTGACAAGGAATTTTTCTTAAAGACCTTTTCTGTTGTAGATTGGGCAATGATTGCCTTTGCTGTAACTGCAGTTATCAGCACCTACACTTCGGATTACTTCAGTTCAGCCCTTACGGGAAGTATGGGGCGAAATAACGGGTTGCTTCTGATTTTGGTATATACAGTTACATACTTTATTATGTCAAGAATTTATAAGCAGAATATTATTGTGCTTGTTGGTGTTTGTATTTCTTCCGCTTTGGTTTCCCTTCTTGGAATTGCAAATCAGTTTTACTGGGACCCACTAAACCTTTACAAGGGGCTTTCTTCCCCACAGGTACATAAGTTTATCTCCACCATCGGCAACAGAAATATGTTTTCCGCCTACCTTTGCATAATGATTCCCATTGTTTTTATGGTATTTATTTACACAGAGAAAAGGTGGATGAAGTGGCTTTCCGCCACTTCCCTTGCATTTTGCCTTGGAGGTATGATATGCAGTAATAGCGACAGCAGTATTTTAGGCTTTGGGGCATTTATAATTTTTGCAATCATCCTTTTTGTAAGAGATTTAGAAAAAATGTCAAGGCTGTTTTTCGGACTTTTCCTCTTTACTGTTTCCTGCAAGTTGATTCGGATTTTCTCCCTAATTATGGAGGACTACAGTATGGGTTTTGGCTCTATACAAAAGTTTTTCATCTACGGCAACACATACGCTATGATTGCCCTTTTTGCAGTAATTTCCACAGTTTTGTACTTTGTCCACCGAAAACACCAAAGTTATTATCTTCCAAAGTGTGCAAGGATAATTGCCATTGTAGCTTTTTCTCTCGCATTTGTTGGCGTACTTGTTCTTATAATTTATTATTCCGTTTACAACACAAAAGCCCCCTTAAAGGGAGCTATGTCATATCTTCGCTTTAACGACAGTTGGGGCACTCACAGGGGATTTATGTGGATTCGTGCTTTATACATTTTCGGGGATATGAGTATTATGCAAAAAATCTTCGGCAGTGGCCCCGACACCTTTACGGCAATGATGGATATTTCAGGGTATAATGAGGAGCTTATCGCATTTAGAAAAGAAACCACCGACTGCGCCCACAATGTGTATCTCAATTACCTTGTAACCCTGGGTATTGCAGGGGTAGCTTCCTACATCACCGCCATTGTTTCCTCTGTTGTAAGGGCAGTAAAAAAGGCTTTCAGCAACAAATATGCAATCATCTTTGCAAGTAGTGTGGTGTGCTACGGCGCACAGTCAATAGTAAATATTGACCAGCCAATCACCACACCTCTGTTTATACTTATGCTCGCCCTTACCGAAAGTCAATGCAGGGTGGTAAAACAGAAATAAACCTATACACAAAAAGCTCCCAATTGGGAGCTTTTATTTTTATATTTGGAGTTTTAAGTTTTGAGTAGTTAGGTCAGCCCATACATCTAAAGACAAAAAGAGATAAAGAGAAAAGTTTTTCCCTCCTTCCGGCACGCAAGCGTGCCACCTTCCTCGTCTGAGGAAGGCTTTTTGTAACTCAAACTGCCTACTTCATCACTCTTCACTATTACTTCTCACTTGTCATCCGGTGGAGGTTTTCTGCAATAAAATTAACACCCCTGATAAGTCAGGTGTTAATCGGTAAACAGGAATAGTATTGCACTATCCCACAGCAGAAAAATCAATCTCGTAGCATTTACCGTTAGAAAACAAGACTCCCTGTGTTAGCTCAATACGAAGGATACAGGTGTTTTCATCTTCAAAATTATTATGCCCGTTATCAATCCACTGGGAAAATACTGTTTTCATCTTGTTTGCAATAAACTCATTTTCGGGCTTTCCGAAATATCCTAAATTAATTCCTTTACCCTGGGAAGTGAACCATTCTCCTGCAATGGCGACAATAGGATTTTTTTCAATCTGTATCATTTTGTGTGACAGTCCGTAAGTCAGCACATAGAATGAACCGTCATGATAGAAAGCATCTACATTTCTCACATAGGGTATGTTATCTACTGTTGTTGCCAACGAAATAATACTATCCGATCCAAATCGCTCATTTAATATTTTTTCGGTATCCTTTGATAGTTTTTCCATTATTCTTCCTCTTTAATCTCTGTTGTCTATATTTTTCTTAATCTGGTCAAAGGTTACGCCGTACTTAATGGCAATATCTTTTGCGTAGGACACCCCCTGTGGCGGTGCTATTGTGCACTTAAAACTGCGGTGTCCGTCCTTAACACCGGTGATAAGGCTTTGCACCTTGCTCTTTGCAGAATTGTCGCTGTTGTATTCCTCAAGGTGATGTGCCAGCTCGTGCATATGGGTGTTGAAAATTGCCCTTACACCCAAATAAGCCATAGCCCTGATTACATCCTTTGCAATGAACACACCCTCGGCAACATTGGTGGTTGCAAGGCTTTCGTTAAGCAGAAGCAGGGATTTGTCCGTTGCCACGCTGAAAATGTCGGAAAGTCTTTTGCTCTCCTCACCAAGTCTTCCCAAGTCAACGGTTTCGTTTTCATCTGCCGGAAAATGGGTGAAGATGTTATCCACAGGACAGTATTCAAAGCTTTTTGCAGGTACATATATTCCGCATTGAGCAAGAAGGAAACAGTGACCAACCGCTTGGGTAAAGGTTGTCTTTCCGCCCCTGTTCGGCCCTGTCATTACAAAAATCCTCTGGTCGTCGTTGAAGTCGATGTCGTTGCCTACGATTTCAAACTCCTCGCCATTTGTCCTCTTTATTCCCAGCTTTATGTTGTAAATATCCCTGCCCTTTGCTGTTCTGTCACCCTTAACGGCAAGTGGCTTGCACAGGGTAAGGTTCTTATCTTTCATCTTGTCAATAAGTTCTGCAAACCTTATGTAAAAAATAATTTCGGGCATAAGGGTCACAAGGGAATATCCGCTGATGTTAACATACTTTTGCAAGGTTGCCTTGATGCTCTTTACCATCTTTTTCAGAATATCCGTAACAACCTTTGAAAGGCTTGAGGACAAGGGGTCGTCGCCTGTTGCGGAGCCGGAGGTGTCTATGTGAACATTTGTGTTTGCACCCAAGGCTACACTTCCGAACTGCATTCTGTGCAGACTTGGATTTGCAGGGTGAAGCTTACTGCTTTTCAGCACCTCTTCGTCGCTGTTAAGACCCTCTTTGTTTGAGGTAAACTCCATAAAGTTTTTCAGCAGTCCGCTGTTGGTAATTTCAAAGCTATTAAGGGAAATCACACCGGCATTCTTCGGCTTTAGCACATTGTCAAGGTTTACCCCTATGGTGATGGAACGGAGCTTCTGCGCCTTTTCCATAGTTTCGTCAATGTCCTTTTTCAGAAGGTCAAAACCGCCCTGGTTGTAAATATCCTCAATGGTCTTTTGCAGATTTTTCAGTCCTTCGGACTTGATAGGAGTTGAGGAAAGCATATCCTTTAACATTGTGATGCAATTCACATATCCGTCAATCTCTCTAAGTCGGTTGATTAACTGCCACAAGGCTGATGCGTCGCCGTCCTTGTTGAACTTTTCCAGCTCACGCAAATCCTCCAGCTTTTTCAGCAAGGCAACAAGCCCCTCACGTAGATTGGGAAAATTTAAAATATCCTCAAAAACATCCGCCCTGTAATTTATTACATCAATGTCCATTGTGATGTTTGTCAGGATGTTTTTGATGCTGTTTTTCTCGTAAAGGTCATTTGTAAGGCTTTCCACAATATAATCAATGGAAAGGTCGTTAATCGCCTGGGGTGTCATTTCACAGGTTTTCTGACTTGAATTTTCCGGATAAAGTAAGCTAATCTGTGCCATTTGATTTCTCCTTAGTTTTATAGTACAATGGTATCACACATTTTTATAAAAAACAATAAGGACTGAGTAAAATGGACGAATTAATCAAGAGAATTAATGAGCTTGCCAAAAAGAAAAAAACTGTTGGTCTTACACCTGATGAACTGGAGGAGCAGGCAAAACTTCGGAAAAAATATCTGGAAAATTTCAGGGTAGGCTTTAAGCAAAGGCTGGAAAACATTGATGTTGAAACCCCCGACGGAAAGGTGCGACCCCTCACCGACTACAAAAAGAAGAAATAATTCTAAAACATTAAGGGACTGCCCGAAAGGACAGCCCCTATTTTATTACTTAATTTTTAAGTTAATTAGCAACCACATCCGCATCCGTTGCCACATCCGCCGCACTCGTTGTTGCCGCAACCGCCGCCACAGCAGCAAAGGATGATGATAACGAGAAGAATAATCCAACAGCAATTTCCGCCGCCGAAACCGTTAAACATATCGTTTTCCTCCTTTCCGTTTACACTACATATTATTAGGAAAGAAAGAATTTGTGTTAATCTTTTGAAAATAAATTTATATGCAAGTTATAACCGGCTTGTGGAGGAATCTTATAACCTGATATTGTTATGTGTTCTGACTCACACCTTGTAATCTAAAGACACACCAAGATATATTGACTACTTTTTC
>JBJEPA010000098.1:0-8882 GCA_051880995.1 Ruminococcus sp. | reverse complement strand
GCAAACGCTTCATAAGGCAAAGCGCCATAAAGTGTCCTACATGGAGGCTGTCCGCTGTTGGGTCAAAACCAATATAGAAAACGGCTTTTCCGTTATTTACCAATTCTTTAATTTCCTTTTCGTCAGTTACCTGAGCAATAAGTCCTCTTTCAACAAGTTCTTCATATACGCCCATTTCTTTTTCCTCTCATTCTTTTTAATATTATATATTATAATTAGATAATACATTGAGTATAGCAAAAAACATATTTTTTGTAAAGGCAAACTAATTTCTGCCGAATTTTTTGCCTTTGTTATGATTTTTGCGGTGCTTACTGTATTTGTTTCTGTTGTTTCTACTATTATTGTTATTTCTGTTTTTGCTGTTACGGCTACCTCTATTATTAAGCCTATCCCCTGCCGGTGGTGTGACAAGACAGTTTTTTCCTGTGCCGATAAGGTCGGTTCTGCCTGCCTTTTTAAGAGCCTCTATAACAAGCTCCTTGTTCTTCGGGTTGAAATACTGGAGTAGCGCCCTTTGCATATGTTTTTCTTTCATAGTCTTGGGAACATACACAGGCTCAAGTGTGTATGGGTCAAGCTCTGTGTAGAACATTGCTGTGCTGATTGTTCCGGGAGTTGGGTAAAAGTCCTGCACCTGCTCCGGTCTGATATGCTCCTTTTTAAGGAAAAGTGCAAGCTCAACAGCATCCTTTAGAGTTGAGCCGGGGTGTGAGCTCATAAGGTAAGGCACAAGGTACTGCTCCTTGCCAACCTGTTTTGTGATTTTGTAAAACTCGTCTTGGAATTTTTTGTAGGTTTCAATGTGGGGTTTTCCCATTTTGTCAAGTACAGCACTTGAGCAATGCTCAGGGGCAACCTTTAGCTGACCGCTGACATGGTACTTTACAAGTTCGTGGAAGAACTCCTTGCTTTCGTCCTCCATAAGGTAGTCAAACCTTATGCCTGAACGGATAAACACCCTTTTTACCCCATCAATTTTCCTTAGCTTTCTAAGTAAATCTATATATTCCCTGTGGTCAACCTGGAGGTTTTTGCAGGGCTTTGGTGCAAGGCACTTTTTGTTCTTGCACATTCCGTGTTCCTTTTGAAGTTCACAGGATGGCTGACGGAAGTTTGCTGTGGGACCTCCCACATCGTGGATATAACCCTTAAACCTTGGGTTTTTAACAAGGCTTTTCGCCTCATTTATAACACTTTCTTCACTTCTTACGGTGATTGCCCTGCCCTGGTGAAAGGCTAATGAGCAGAAGTTACACGCCCCAAAGCACCCTCGGTTGTGGGTTATGGAGAACTCAACCTCCTGTATTCCCGGCACACCGCCCAAGGGTTCGTATGATGGGTGATAGTACCTTTCATATGGTAAGGAGTAAACCCAATCAAGCTCCTGCGTTGTAAGTGGTGGCATTGGAGGATTTTGCACAAGTATTTCACTACCGTGGCGCTGAATTACCCTTCTGCCACGTACAGCGTCTGCCTCCTCCAGCTCCTTTCGGGCGGCTATGGCATAGTCCTTTTTGCTTTCACACACCCTTTCATAGCTTGGTAAATCAACTGCGGGAGCCGGCTCATATTCGGATGTGGGAACACTATAGCAAATGCCCTTGATGTCCCTCATATCCTTAACGGTCAAGCCTTGTGAAAGCCTTTTTGCAATTTCTATTGTCTGGTTTTCCCCCATTCCGTAGGTGAGAATATCCGCCTTGCTGTCAAAGAGTATTGATTTTCTCACACAGTCGTCCCAGTAGTCGTAGTGGGCAAATCTCCTTAAGGATGCCTCCAGACCTCCTATGATTACAGGCACATCGGGGTACAGTTCCTTTAAGATATTGCTGTAAACTATAACCGCTCTGTCAGGTCTGCCACCTGCTTTACCCCCTGCTGTATAAGCGTCGTCAGAGCGTTTTTTCTTATTTACTGTGTAGTGGGCAACCATAGAATCTATGTTACCGGAGGACACCAAGAAACCGTACTTCGGCTTTCCAAAGGGGTTAAAGTTCTTTTTGTCCCTCCAGTTTGGCTGGGCAAGGAAAGCAACACGGTATCCCTTTGCCTCTAAAACTCTGGTGATTATTGACGCACCAAAGGATGGGTGGTCAACATAGCTGTCCCCGGAAACATAAATAAAGTCGGGTCTGTCCCACCCCAGTTTATTCACTTCTTCTTTTGTAATAGGAAGAAAAGCCATAGTTTATTCTTCAGAGGAAATTTCCTTTCCCCCATTATCTCCTTGAATATTTTTTCTTTCAAGCCATTCCTGGTATGTCATAAGCACCTCACGGGGCTTACTGCCCTGGTGAGGTCCAACAATTCCAAGGCCCTCCATTTCGTCAATCATTCGTCCTGCACGGGCATAGCCAACCTTTAGTCGGCGCTGTACAAGGCTTGTAGATGCTTGTCCTGCATCTATGACGATTTTGATTGCCTCTTCGATTTTTTCGTCAAGCTCCTGTCCGCTGTCGTCGGTAAGTCCACCGCTTTCAGCCTCCATTCCCTCAACGGTAATCTTCTTAATTCTTTCCTCAACCTCTTCGTTGTACTGTGAACGGTGGTGATTTTTGATGTAGCTTGTTACGCCCTCAATTTCAGCGTCACTTGCAAAGCAACCCTGAACACGAACAGGCTTTGGAGCACCAACAGGTGAATAAAGCATATCACCTCTGCCTATTAGCTTTTCTGCCCCACCAAAGTCAAGTATTGTTCGTGAGTCTATGTTTGAAGAAACCTTTAGTGCAATTCTTGAGGGAATGTTCGCCTTGATAACACCTGTGATAACATTAACTGACGGTCTTTGTGTTGCAATTACAAGGTGCATACCGGCGGCACGAGCCATCTGTGCAAGACGACAGATACTCTCCTCAACCTCCGATGGAGCCGCCATCATAAGGTCGGCAAGCTCGTCAATGGCGATAACGCACCTGAACATCTTTTCCTTTGGAACAGGCAGTCCGTTAATCTCCATTACCTCAGGCTCTTCACCCTCTGCCGGAGTTTGCTCCGCAATAAACTTAAGATTACTTTCGATTAAATCGTTGAAGGAGTTAATATCCTTACAATCATATTCTGAAAACAGCTTATACCTTTGGAGCATTTCGCTAACCGCCCAGTTAAGGGCGGCGGCTGCCTTTTTGGCATCGGACACAACAGGAATAAGCAAATGAGGAATACCCTTGTACTTTGAAAATTCAACCATCTTCGGGTCGATTAGAAGTAGCTTAACCTCGTCAGGAGTTGCACGGTAAAGGATACTCATTAAGAGAGAGTTTACGCACACAGATTTACCGGAGCCTGTTGTACCGGCAATAAGCAGATGAGGTAGCTTTGCAAGGTCGGTTGTAACAATTTCACCGCTGATGTCCCTGCCAAGAACACAGGTGAGCTTGCTGTCTGCATTTCTGAATTCGTCGCTGTCAATAAGCTCCCTCATAGAAACCATAGAAACAACCTTGTTTGGAACTTCTATACCCACAGCAGCCTTGCCCGGAATTGGAGCCTCAATTCTTACACCGTTAGCGGCAAGGTTAAGGGCAATATCGTCGGCAAGGTTTGTTATTTTGCTGATTTTAACGCCGGGTGCCGGCTGTAATTCGTATCTCGTTACAGACGGACCACGACAGATATTTGTAATGCTTACCTTTACCCCGAAGGAGTCAAGAGTTGACACCAGTTTTTCAGCTTTTTCCTGCATTTCGCTTCTGATATTAGCCACACTTTTGTTGTTTGGAAGTTTTAAAAGCTGAATTGGAGGGAACTGATAGTTGCTGTGCTTAATCTGTTCGTTATCCTCAATCTGTCTGCTTAAGGCAAGGGTTTCGCTTTCGATTTCTTCAACCTTAATGCCTTGATTTGCAAGCTTTGCAGCCTCTTTAAGGGCTTTGGACTTTTCTCTCCTTTGAGTTTTGGAGTCATCATCAATTAGTGAGCTTTCTTCAAGTCCTTGATTTGCCCTTTTGATAATATCAATAAGATCGTCTGTTTCGCCTGTTAACACATTTTCGCTATTTTCTTTTGAAGAATTATCATCTGTACCGACAGTATTTTCGGCAACATTATCCTTTTTCTTTCTTTTCCTCTTCTTTTTGTCATCAAGGGGGATGTCTATATGCCTACTGTAATGAGCCGGCTCAGGGGAGCTGTTGTCTGTAAAATTAATCTGTTCTTGCTGAATTTCGGCACGGTGGCGCTTATGCTCCTCCACAGTACGCCTTGCCTTATCCACAGGCTTTTTTGCCGCCTTTGCTATATCAAGAAGTGACACACCTGTGGTGATTAGGATTGTAACTACAAGACCAAGGGTTGAAATTATGGCGGTTACTGTTTTGCCCAAAGTGTAGCACATAGGGTAGCCTATAAAAGAGCCTAAAATTCCGCCCCCACGGTCAAACAGGGAATACCCGTAGTAGCCATGGAGAAATTCTCTTGAAAGCTCCTGAAAGTAGTTGCCGTACTGCGCCCCTGTGAATATGTAGAACTCCATTGACGAAAAGAAAAATACAATAAAGCACATAATAATCTTTGCCCTTAGGCGGTGGATTTCCTTTTCTTTTGCAGTTAAAACAGCAATGTAAAACAGAAAAAGTGAGATAAGTATTGCAGATGAACCGAAAATTCCATATACGGAATTGCGGAAAAAGTTCCACAGGAAATTTCCGTCAACAAAGAGCAGGCATGCAAAAAGCACCCCTGATGCCAGGAGAAGTATTGCCCTTACACGGTAGTTCTTCTCCTTAGGCTCTTTACTCTGCTTGCCCTTCTTTGGTGCAGAATTTGCCTTACCTGAAGTTTTTGGTGTTTTCTTTTGGGCAGTATTCCTTGATGATTTAGTTGTTTTATTTGCTGACTTTTTTTCTGCCATCAATTTTACCTTCTTAAATTTTTTTATGTGAAATATTAGTGTTGGTGGAGTTTTTTATTTCTATCAAAGTATTACCTTAACTGTAACTGCCTGCGGACAAACCCTCCACCGCAAGCGGTCCCCCTCCCTTTACACAAGGGAGGCTGGCTATTAGGCAAGCGGTTATCTCCCTTTACACAAGGGAGGCTGGCTATTAGGCAAGCGGTTATCTCCCTTTACACAAGGGAGGCTGGATATAAGCTTAAAAACTCCAAACTCCAAACTCCAAACACCAAACTTATACTAACAATTCACCTGAAAAAATATTTGTTCCGCTTTGCATTTCTATAATAGCAATTATAACTGCAACAATACCTATTACTGCGGTGTAAATTGCGAATATGTACATCTTGTCTGTCTTTAGGAACCACTTGAAGATTACAATAGCCAGGTAACCTACAACGGCGGAAACCACCATTCCTATTACAAGGGGGATAGTACCCACTTCGTCTGCCATAGCTGTGTTTGTAACCTCCAAAGCGTCCTTTAATTCAAGTACGGCAGAGGCTAGGATTGTTGGAATACCCAGTACAAATGTGTAGTCAATAGCCTTTTGCTTGTTGATTCCACGGATTTCTCCCATAGCAAGGGTTGAGCCTGAGCGGGAAATTCCGGGGAGTGTTGCCACAGCCTGTGTAATACCAACGAGGATTGAGTCAAGTACAGTGTAGCGAGTTCTTCCGTTTTCTTCCTTTTTACCGTGTTTAACTCCTAAAGAACAGGTGCGTTTATTGCAAGCCATACCAATCCAGAGGAGTGCAGAGGTTATCATAAGGCAGATACCCACTACAATCAGGTACTTATTTGCTGTGAAAATCTCGGAAAAATCCTTGAAGTTAATGTCCATGCCCGGAACAGGAAGAAACAGCAGAAACAGAGGTACAAGTCCGATTACAAGCATAAAAATCATATTCTCGTCATCTGTTCTGTTCTTCCAGCTGAACTTACCTGTAAAAATCTTGCGGATAAGTCCGAAGAATGACTTGATAAGGCTCCACAGCAGTTTGTAGTAGAATGCACAAACCGCTACAAGTGTTCCCACATGGAGCATAATGTTTACGAAAAAGTTGCTTTCACCGTCAACACCGAAAATGTGCTGAACAAGTGTAAGGTGACCTGATGATGAAACAGGCAGAAATTCAGTTAATCCCTGAACAATGCCCATAACAATGGTGTAGATATAATCCATAATCTTCTCCTTATGTAACTGCCGAAGCAGTTTATTTTTACTGATAACCAAGCAAGCTTAAGTTTTTTGCCGGCTGTCAGCATCAATCATTTTGTAAAGGCAATCAATCGCCTCACTTAGAGTGCCCACGCTGTCAATAAGACCGCATTTAACAGCACCATCCGAGTCAAGTATTGTGCCGATGTCGGTGACAAGCTCCCCTGTGTTCAGCACAAGACGGTTATAGTCCTCCTTGCTGATGTTGGAGTTATCGCTGACAAATGTGGTGATTCTGTCCTGAATACGCTGAAAATACTCAAAGGACTGAGCTACCCCTAAGGTAAGCCCTGTGGTGCGGACAGGATGGGCTGTCATTGTGGCACTTTTGGCTATAAAGCTTTTGTCTGCCGCCACAGCAAGGGGTATGCCGATTGAGTGACCACCACCCAGCACAACTGAAACAGTTGGGGTTTTCATTCCGGCTATAACCTCAGCTATAGCAAGGCCTGCCTCCACATCTCCCCCAACTGTATTGAGCAAAATCAAAAGTCCCTTAACATTTGGGTCCTCTTCAACTGACACAAGGAGAGGTATGATATGCTCATACTTTGTGGTTTTGTTCTGGCTGGGCAGAATATAGTGCCCCTCAATCTGCCCAATTATCGTAAGGCAATGAATAAGGGTGTCTGCCCGACCTGTTATGACAGAGCCAATATCCTTGATTCCTCTGGAATTTTCTCCGGAAAGAGAGGCCTCCTCCCTTTCCTTATCATTTTCATTTTCCTTGGACTCATCTTGATTATTATCTTGATTACATATATACATCATATGCACCTCCGGCTTTAGTTTTTGCGGAAAAGCGAATATAATGTATATATACTACATACGCTTTTTAATTATATCATTTATTTATCTATTCTTCAAGAAAAATTTAACCCAATGCTGATTGAAAAATGTGTATATTGTGATATAATAGGTATTATCAATTTGTAGAACTTATAGAAGAACTGAATTTTCGGGAGGAAATAATTGAACAGTAATGTTATTATGGGCATTGGGGTTGCTGTGCTTATCCTTTGCTCCAGCTTTTTTTCTTGTATAGAAACCGCCTTTTCCTGCGTAAGCACAGCCCGCCTTAAAAATATGCTTGAAAAGGGAAACAAAAAGGCAAAGAACGCACTTTACATTGTAAACAACTACGACAAGGCGCTGACCACTATACTTATCGGCAACAATGTTGTCAACTTGGGTTGTTCATCCCTTGCAACTGTATTATGTATGAACATATTTGAGAACTTTGCCGCCGCAATATCCACAGGTGCTACCACACTTTTGGTGCTTACTTTCGGCGAGGTTATTCCAAAGTGTATTGGAAAAGAAAAAAGCGAAACCATTGCACTTTACACCTCTTTTGTATTAAGGGGTATGATGGTTGTGCTGACACCATTTTCCGCTATTTTCCTTGCACTTAAGAGCATTGCCCTTAAGTTGCTTAACATCAAAAACGACTCACCTACTGTTACAGAGGACGAATTGAAGTACATTATTGAATCTTCTGAAAACGAGGGTGTGCTTGAAGAAGAAGAAAGCGAAATGGTGCAGTCAGCGCTGGAATTTGACGAAAAATCAGCCTTTGAAGTCCTTACTCCAAGGGTAGATTTATCTGCCATTGACATTGACGGTGACTATGAAACAAACAAAAATATCATTTTACAGGACAGATACAGCCGAGTGCCTGTTTACAAGGAAAATCTGGACAATATTCTGGGAATCCTTTACACAAGGGACTACCTTGAAGAGCTTATTGAGGGCAAAAAGCCTGACATCAAGGTTCTGATTAAGGACGCATTCTTCACCTACAAAAACCGAAAACTAAGTGCATTAATGAATGACCTTAGGAAAAACAAGACAAACATTGCCATTGTTACAGACGAATACGGCGGAACGCTGGGCATTGTTACAATGGAGGATTTGATTGAGGAAATCGTTGGTGAGATTTACGACGAGGACGAGGACATTGAAAAGGAATACACAAAGCTAAGGGAAAACTGCTACTTTGTAAACGGTGATATGGAAGTTGAGGAGCTTGCTGAGCTGGTTGACAGAAATGACCTTATGAACGACACCGAAAGCCTTACTGTTGGTGGATTTATCTTTGAAAAGATGGGCAGATTCCCAAAAGAGGGCGAGGAGCTGGAGCTTGATGGTTTACGCTTTGAAATCTACAAGGTAGAGGACAGACGTATCATTAGCATTATTGTAAAGGTTGACCCGTCTTTCAAATTGACAGTTGAAAATTGAAAATGGAAAATGAATAATTGAGATTTTAAAATCAGGCTCCATCGAATGAGTATTCCCTTGCTAAGGGAATACTCGTCTGAGGGAGGCTGGCTGTAATCCAAAATTCCTACTTCATCACTATTCACTATTACTTCTTACTTGTCATTTAACGGGAGCCTTTTTTGTCATCATTCAAGTGCTGATTTTCCTATCTGCTACGGAATGTATTTTCTTTGTAAGAAAATTAATTGGTATGCACAAAAACCCCCAGTAGGTGCTGTACAGAATGCACACCTGTCCAAGAAGGTTGAATGGCATACCTCCGTAGTTCCACACATTCATATGAAGTACAAGGTTTACAATGCACCCTACAGTAAATTCAAGGGTTGTAATTAAGAGTGCTCCTGCAACACATTTTTCTAATAAAGAATAATCTTTCATCACATAAAACAATTTGTAAAGTGCAAGAAAGCAAAGCCCACCAAGGAAAACCATTGTATAGTGGGTGTAGCCACGCCACAAAATTTCTATTAAAGAATA
>JBJEPA010000097.1:0-1995 GCA_051880995.1 Ruminococcus sp. | reverse complement strand
CAGCTAAATTTGCTACTACGCTTTAATGTCTAACTTTTTGGGGTCACCACATTTCGGGGGATAGGATGTACTAACAGCTGAAATAAACATTTTCAATAGAGGTAACAGGTGTTCCAAAGCTGTGGTAATAGTCTGTTCTAAAGTATTTTACATTTGGAACTTTACCTCCGTTAAGCACATATTCTGTTGCATCCTTAACATATGACTTTTCAGATGAGGTAACAGAGCTTAGGGTGTAGGCTGTTTCGTAAATATTGTAGTTTGTAAGCATTCCCTCAAGGGAAAGGTGAGAGTATTCGCTCTTCCACAGGTTAAGTGTTGCGGAGCATACATACACCTGACACCAAAATCCTGTTGAGCCGGCTTCCCTGTAAAGGCTTCTCATAAGCAAATCCTTTTCATTTGCAGTAAGCTCAATTTCGTTTTGCACAGTAACCTTGCAGGTGGTTTTCACCTTACTGCCGTCCTTTGCAACTGCTGAAATGTTGGCTGTGCCCTTTTTTACAGCGGTAATGTTGCCTTTGCTGTCAACCTTTGCAACCTTGCTGTTTGAGGAAACCCACTTGATTTTCTTGTTGTTTGCACTCTTTGGGCAGGCTGTTGCCTTAATCTTTTTATTATCGCCAACTTTAAGGGTTACGCTTTTATTTGATAGCTTAATCTTCCTAACAGGCTGTTTAACTGTGACAAGGCATTTTCCATACTTTTTACTTCCATCTGTTGCTCTTGCATATACAATAGCCTTTCCTCTGTGCTTTGCGGTGATTTTGCCCGTAGCCTTAACATTAAGTACTTTTTTGTTGGATGTAGTCCATCTAACACTTTTGTTGTTTGCGTTTGTTGGAGTTATTGTTGCCTTTAGTGTTTTACTTTTGCCCACATTAAGTTTTGCTTTTTTGTTTGAAATTTTAACTCTTGTAACAGGCTGTTTAACAACAATTCTGCATTTTGCCTCATTAAAGCTTCCGTCTGTGGATTTAGCGCTGATGGTTGCTGTGCCCCTTGATTTTGCTGTAACAACACCGTTGCTGTTAACAGTTGCAACTCGGTTGTTGCTTGATGACCATTTGCCTGATTTTAAGCAGTCGCCTGTTGGGGAAATAATAGCTTTTAGGGTTTTTGTTCTGCCGGTTGTAAGTATAGCATTTGTGGTGTTCAGCTTGATTTCATCCATAAGTACAATGTTGTCAAAGTTCTTTTCCAAGGCGAATTGGTGAGCATTAGTGCCTGTGTAGCAGTAAATTGTAACATCAGTCATTCCCAAAAGGGTATCGTCCTCAATAAATTCAACTGAATCGGGAATTGTCACAGAGGATATACCGATTCGGTCTGAAAAGGTTTCTGCTCCAATGCCTGTAACGGTATAGCCGTCTATTTCCTGAGGAATTATTATATCCTCGGCTGTTTCGTAACATTTAGTGATTTGTGCTGTGCCGTTGTCCATGATATTATACGAGAATTTTTCGGTTGTTTCTGCGCTGACATTAAGCATTGTTAAGCTGTATGTGTTAAAAATTACAGCCAGAAACAGAACTGTAGAAATTGCTTTTTTAATCATCATTGACCTCCTGTTTTATTGGGATTTTGCCGATTTAATCAGCATTTCCCTTAGTGTTTTGGACACATCGGGTGTATTATAGACAGGAGAAATGGGGAAGTCAAATAACTTACCGTTCGTTATATAAAAATTTTTATGGCAAAATTTTAATGTTTTAAAAGAAAAATGCGGTTTTTATATGTATAAGCACCAACTCCTATCTCTATATCAAAGAAATTTTATAATTATTACACAAGAATTATTTTTTTAGAAAACATTTGTGTTTTAATTCTAAATTAGAAATAAAGCTATTTTAAGTCCTATTTATAGGACTGTGATTTTAATAATATTCTATTATAGAAATAATAAGTAATAAAATTGTAATCATTTAATTACATATGAGTTAAATTTTAATTCTTTTAAAAAGAAAACAGATAATAAAAGACGAAAATCCAACC
>JBJEPA010000096.1:0-2001 GCA_051880995.1 Ruminococcus sp. | reverse complement strand
ATTTCGAGTCAGGATCGAATGATGCAAAGTTAATGAAGAAATCATAGTACACATAACTGTTGCTTTGCCTTGCAATCTTATATTTTTCGTAATCTGTATGTTTATATTCAGAGTAATCTTTCTTCATAATCTGCTCCCAAAATTAGAAAATGTAAATGCTTTAGATTTTCGATAATCAACATCACTCCAACTAAGATTATACAATTCTATTGTCTGACTGTCAATTTTTTGTTATTTTAAAAGCAGAGGTGATTAATTTGAAACAAAGCGTTTACAAAAGTTATGATGAACTTCCGTTGTTTTTAAATGCCGGATTAATTGCAAAGGTGCTTGGGATTGCGGAGTCATCTGCCTATGAGCTTATGCACAGCAATGACTTTCCTGTTATAAAAATTGGTTCAAGAATGGTTGTGCCAAAGGAAAAATTCATCAGTTGGATTGAAAGCCAACTGGGAAAGTGAGGACGAATGAACAAAAGATTTTTTCCTATGCCATATGAGATCTTCAGTTTAGGTTTAAGAATGCCGGAGATTGCTCTGTACTCGTATCTAATGAGTTGTGAAAATCGTAAGAATTATACTTGCTATCCCAGCTACAAAACTATTGCAAGAGCCTTAAATACTTCTGTAAATACAGTGCAGAAATATGTTAAGGCGCTTGAAGAAAAAGAACTGATTTCAACTGAACATACACAGATATTTACTCAAAACGGGTTGAAGCTAAACGGTAATCTGCTCTACACAATCAAACCAATTCAAACAGCAGTGGATTACTTTAATCAATGTCAGTTGGACAAGGTAATGCTGGAAAGTCAACAAAATAAAATTCATAGTAAATTCATTAAGGCTGGTGGCAACTGCGATTTCACACCGAATTAAGGGGAAATTATTTTAAGCAGGTTAAAGTGGGGCGTCTCCCCACGGAGTCACATCAGACGGCAGAGCCGACTGTTATGGGATTTTCAAAGGTGTCAAAAATAATATTTTGAGGTGTCTATAAAAGGAGGAGCTTTTTTGAGCAAAAATAAAAAGAAATATGCATATTGGATGAAGCCTTCAATGGTTGAAGAGATTACAGAAATGCTTGAAACAGCAAATGCAACTTCAAAAAGTGATTTTGTATGTCAAGCTGTTCAGTTTTACATTGGTTATCTTCATCAGCAAAAATGCATTGATTATCTCTCACCAATACTCGCACAAACCATTAAAAGTGAAATCGAAAGTGTGGAAAAGAATGTTTCTGAAATGCTGTTCAAGTTGGCTGTCGAACAAGCAAAGCTGAGTAATATCGTTGCGGCTACTAACGAGATTGATAATAATTCTCTGTCGTCTCTAAATAATTTCTGTGCTGAAGAAGTTGCAAGAAACAACGGTATCATCACCTTTGAAGATGCATACAAATTTCAACGGAGTTAATAAATGCCGAAGATTATTTTTACAAGCCGATACATTAAAAATCCTGCATCATCAAATGCAGGTAAGTTGATAAAATATATGGGCACTCGTGAGGGTATTGAGAAACTACCGAATGGTATTGATAACTCTCCTGCAACCAAAAAGCAAAATGATTTAATCTGCACTGCTCTTAAAACTGTTCCTGAGTCGTGGGATTATCCCGAAATGAAGTCTTATCTTGAAAATAAGACAAAGGCTAATGCAACAGAGTTTCTGAATGAATTTCTTGAACGCAATGCTAACAGGATAGACGGTGTTAAAAAGTTAGTTTCATATTATGCTGAAAGACCCGGTGTTGAGAAGTTAGGTAAACACGGATTGTTTTCTCAAACTGATAACAAGATAAATCTTGATGAGGTAGCGGATGAAGTTTCAAATCACAATGGAATTGTGTGGACACATGTCATTAGTCTTAAAAGGGAAGATGCAGAAAGACTCGGTTACAACAATGCAAATGCTTGGAAAAGTTTAGTCAGAAGAAATGCTCTTGAGATTGCCAAGGCTCATAAAATAGAACCAAGCGACTTGCAATGGTACGGAGCATTTC
>JBJEPA010000095.1:0-2002 GCA_051880995.1 Ruminococcus sp. | reverse complement strand
CAAGGGCTTCCTCTAAATTGCCAAGCCATTCATCGGTTTTCCTCTTGTCAACGGTGTCCATAATTGCGATTTCGTCATCAAGAATGACATAGGAATTGTAGGCAATCCCGTTTGGAATAATATACTGGCTTTCAAACAAATCAAGGGTTTTGTCGTCACAACCGATATATTTAACTGTATCTGTAACAAATGGTTTCATAATAGTACCTCCTGTGTTGTTTTCTGTATTAAACAGCATACCACATATACGGTTTAATTTTGTTCTTTAATGGAATTTTATATGTAAAATTATAATAATAATTCCTATTTTATTTTCATTCCATTGTAAATAAATGATAAAGAGTAATATTGGAAATTATATGTGGTAATTTGATTTTGAAATCAACAGAAAAATAATATGAAAATTAGGTGAAAGTCAAATAAATATTTATCAAATTATTTAAGTGAAATTTTCTGCAAAACTATTGAAAGTGCCGAAATAATCTTTCTTTGCACAATAATACCCAAATGTGTATTGCCCATATTTTTAATTAATGTTAAAATTAGTAGCTAGAGTAAATACAGAGAGGAGAAATGGATTTGAAAAAACTTCTAAAGCATTTCAAGCCTGCTATTTTGCCTATGATATTTATAGTTATCTTACTTGTTATACAGGCTTACTGCGATTTATCTCTTCCTTCCTATATGAGCAATATTGTTAATGTGGGTATTCAGCAGGCTGGTATCAACTGCGTAACACCCGACAAGGCTCCCAAGGAAGAAATGGAGAAAATTGGGCTGTTTATGAGTGAAGATGAGGCTGATTTTGTATCCTCCTGCTACAAGGAGGATAAGTACAAGGATAAGGAAATTCTTGTGTTAAAGGATGACCTTACTGAAAAGGACAGCGACCGCCTTGCCAAAACCCTTGAAAAGCCAATGCTTGTAACCTATATGATAGAAAAATCCCAGAAGGGGGAGCTTTCCTCCGACTCCGTCAGCGGAGAATTGGATATGAGTGAATTCAGCAAGATTATGGAACAGGGCGTAAAGGATATGCCCCCTGAAAATCTTCCTGAATTTATGGAGATTTCAAAGAGTAAGGACGGACAGAAAGACATCTTCAAAATGCTGTCCCTGTTTTCACAGGAAACTAGGACAGAAATCACCGACCTTATGAACGAACAGCTGGAGGGCTTTGACCAGCTGGGTGAGGACACCGTAAAGCAGGTTGTGGTGCAATATACCAAAGACCTAATGGAGAATGCCGGAGTTAACACAGGTGATATTGTTTTGTCCTATCTTTTCCGTGCCGGACTTACAATGCTTGCATATGCCGGTGCAATTTCCCTGTGTATGGCTATAATTTCCCTGCTTTCATCCATTGTAGGTGCAAGGTTCGCAAAGGACTTGAGAAGTCACGCCTACAATCAGATTATTCATTTCTCTGCAACAGAGCAGGGAAAATTCAGCAATGCGTCCCTTATCACAAGGTGTACCAACGACATTCAGCAGATTCAGATGGTTCTCATTATGATGATGAGAATGATTATTTACGCACCAATTCTGGGAATCGGAGCACTTTTCAAGGTGACAGAGATGGCTTCCGGTATGGTGTGGATTATCGCCCTTGTTGTAGGCGTTATTATGGCTCTTGTAATCATACTTATGGTTATTGCAATGCCAAAGTTTACAATACTCCAAAAGCTTGTTGACAGGCTTAACCTTGTTTCAAGAGAAATCCTTTCAGGTCTTCCTGTTATCAGAGCCTTTAGCCGAGAGGACTACGAGCTTGACCGCTTTGATACTGCCAACAAAAACCTTACAAAAACAAACCTGTTTGTAAACCGTGTTATGGCGTTTATGATGCCTATTATGATGTTTATTATGAACGGTGCATCTGTGATGATTGTGTGGGTTGGTTCTCACCAAATTGACGCAGGCGGTATGCAGGTTGGCGACATTATGCCATTCGCTTTTATCTCTTTTCTTATAAATAAACTCCAACACAATCATTATAACA
>JBJEPA010000094.1:0-2005 GCA_051880995.1 Ruminococcus sp. | reverse complement strand
GTCTGTGTTGTTGTTACCGTAGTTTTGATTATTGTTGTTATCAAACATAATCATATCCTCCTTAAATATAAATCAATTATATTATTTGTAAGTATATTTAGCAAGAGTTGTTTTCTCTTTGTGTCTATTATAATAAACACGCTAAGTGAAAACTGTATGAAATGAGAGTGTTGTGTTAATGGAAAATTAACGAGCTGATTATGAAAAACAATATAAAATATATCTTTCCCACTAATGACAAGGAAATAGTTTTGTGATATAATTTTTATATATTATATTTTGTATGCGAGGTATCTATATGCTTTTTATTGAATATCCAAAATGCACCACCTGTCAAAAAGCAAAGAAATGGCTTTGTGACAATGGAATTACTTTTGAAGATAGAAATATAAAGGAAGAAAATCCAACATATTATGAACTGAAAGACTGGTATAAAAAAAGCGGTTTACCACTTAAAAAATTTTTTAACACAAGCGGACTTGTCTATCGCTCATTGAACTTGAAAGATAAATTACCAAATATGACAGAGGATGAACAACTAAAGCTTCTTGCCACAGACGGTATGCTGGTAAAAAGACCTTTGATTATCTCGGACGACATAATAATCGTTGGATTCAGAGAAAAAGAATACGAAGAAAAACTTATTAAATAACCAAGGGAGTTTATTTATGATATATAATAACATACTTGAGGCTGTTGGACACACCCCGATAGTCCGCCTTAACCATATGACCGATGACAATATGGCTGAAATTTTAGTAAAATTTGAGGGCCTTAATGTTGGCGGTTCCATCAAAACAAGAACAGCACTTAATATGATTGAAGATGCCGAAAAGAAAGGTCTTATAAATCAAGACACCATAATAGTTGAACCTACAAGTGGAAACCAAGGCATTGGTCTTGCACTTATCGGCGCTGTTAAGGGCTACAAAACTATAATAATTATGCCCGACTCAGTAAGCGAAGAACGAAGAAAGCTGGTACAGCACTACGGTGCACAGGTAATTATTATACACGACGAGGGGAACATAGGAGAATGTATTGACAGGTGCGTTGAAAAGGCACAGGAGCTTGCAAAGGAAAACAAGAATGTATTTGTTCCACAGCAGTTTGAAAACCCTGCAAACCCTATGGCACACAGACATCACACAGGTCTTGAGATTCTTGAACAGGTTGCCGGAAGTATTGACGGATTTTGCTCCGGCATTGGCACAGGTGGTTCAATTACAGGAATCGGAGAAGTGCTTAAGGCACAAAATCCACAGATTGAGATTTGGGCTGTTGAACCGGAAAACGCTGCAATTCTTGCAGGTGGAACTATTGGTACGCATCTACAAATGGGGATTGGCGACGGAGTTGTTCCAAAAATACTAAACAGAGATATTTACCACGAAATCTGTATAATTTCTGACGAAGAGGCAATCACCACAGCTAAGGACCTTGCACGAAAAGAGGGGCTTATGTGCGGTATTTCCAGCGGAACAAATGTTGCGGCGGCAATCCGCCTTGCAAAAAAGCTGGGCAAAGGAAAAACTGTTGTTACAATTCTGCCCGACACAGCCGAAAGGTATTTTTCAACACCTCTTTTTGAACACAACGACTAACAAAAGGGTATTAACATACCCTTTTGCACTATGTAAGTGGAAACGAAGGAAGAACAATGGAAACAGATAAGCTCCTTGACATATTAAATATAGCCTCCCGTTTAAAGGACAACACTCGCCACTCCTGGACACCAAAGGGACGAAGAGAAAGTGTTGCTGAGCACAGCTGGAGGCTTTCTCTTTTTGCATACTTTATAAAGGATGAATTTCCTGATATAAACATAGACAAGGTTATAAAGATGTGTATTCTACACGATGTGGGAGAGGCATTTACAGGGGATATCCCCTCCTTTAACAAAACGGAGAATGACGAGGACACAGAGCTTTCTGCCCTGTTTGGCTGGGTTGAATCGCTTCCGAAAAAATTCAGCGATGAACTTATGGATTTATATAATGAAATG
>JBJEPA010000093.1:0-2023 GCA_051880995.1 Ruminococcus sp. | reverse complement strand
CGGTTTCTTGTACTGGAATATTCTCCCCACACAGGGGGGACTAACCCTGTGTATGCCTGCAAAGGAGTACAAAAGGCTAAGGCTTTATCTTAACCACACAGGCATTAAAACTAGGACTACAAAAAGGTACGGCTTGCCATTCCTTTTGAGAAAATACAGTGGCAGGGTGGGAATGCTCATTGGCGGGGTAATATTTGTTGTGCTGTTGTGGGTTTTCTCCCAATTTATATGGAGTGTAAATGTCAGCGGAAACAAAGAAATTTCTTCAACCGAGATTTTGTCTGTACTTAGGGAAAACGGAGTTTACAGCGGTGCATATACAAATGGAATAGATGTAAAGGCAACAGGCAGAAAGGTGGTTGAGGAGTTACCGGAAATAAGGTGGATTTCAATAAATATCACCTCTTGCAAGGCTGATGTTGAGGTTAAGGAAAAGTACCAAGCACCTAAAAAAATGCGTAACAAAACCCCTTGTAATGTGAAGGCAAAAAAGGACGCTTTGATTGTAAAAACAAATGTGCTTAACGGTACAAAAATGACAAAGAAAGGCTCGGCGGTTATTAAGGGTCAGTTACTTGTCAGCGGTGTAATGGTGGACACCCAGGGCAACAGCCGTATTGTGCCGGCAGAGGCTGAAATTTTTGGAAGAACCCATTACGAAAAAACATACAAACTTCCCAAAAAAAGAGTAATGCCGATAAAAACAGGAGAAACTATGTTAAGACGCAGGGCAAATCTTCTGTGGGTGTCTTTGCCTGTGGATTTTGACGCTATCCCTTGGCAAAGTTACAGCTCCATCACCAAAACAGAGGTTATGGAAATTAACAAAACTTCTTTACCTGTTTCTATGACAAAGGAGTATATCTCCTGTGTTGAAAACAAGGAAATTTCTATAAAAGAAAATAAAAAGACCCTGAAAAAATATGCCTCCCTGTGGGAAACCTTTTACCTTAAGGGCAAAAATATAGAAAAAAGGGAAAACACTTTTTATCAGGATAAAAACTATTACTATATGAAAACAAAATACACCGTGGTAGAAAATATTGCCGAAACAAGCGAGATTATAGTCCAGCCTTCAGAAGATGAAGTTACAGAGGATTTGCAGTGATGAAACCGGTAAAAACCTTAGCCTCATAACTTTAAAATCCCTTTAGGTGTTGCCTAAAACTTTCCTGTTGTGCTATAATCAAAAATATAATTTAGGAAATGAAAGCTGTGTTGTAATGAGAATTTTGTGTATAGGTGATGTTGTTGGCAAGGTGGGTAGCGAGTTTTTGCGCCAAAGACTACCCTCCCTTAAAAAGCTGAAAAATATTGATATGACAATCTGTAACGGAGAAAATTGTAGCGACGGAAACGGAATTACCCCATCATCTGCCGACTTTATTTTCTCAAGCGGAGTTGATGTTATCACCCTTGGCAACCACTCATTCAGACGAAAGGAATTTTACTCCTATCTTGACGAAAAGGAATACATTATCCGACCTGCAAATTTCCCCGATTCCACCACACCCGGGGTTGGCTACTGCATATTCGATATGGGCAGGATTTCCGTTGGAGTTATTAATGTTATGGGAAATTCCTTTATGGATAACATCCTTGATTGCCCATTTAGAACTATGGACAGAGTTCTTGAAAAGGTTAAGGATTGTAAAATTACTGTTGTGGATTTTCACGCCGAGGCAACAGGGGAAAAGAGGGCAATGGGATTTTACCTTGACGGAAAGGTGTCGGCAGTTTTCGGCACTCATACCCATGTTCAGACTTCCGACAACGAGATTTTGCCTAACGGAACAGGTTACATCACAGATGTGGGTATGACCGGTCCTGTAAATTCCGTTTTGGGTGTAAAGCCCGAGATTATCATAAGCAAGCTTAGAGATAAACTCCCACAACGATTTGACTATGCTGACGGTGAATGTAAGTTGGATTGCATAATTTTTGATATTGACGACAAAACAGGAAAAACAGTAGATACAGAAATTTTGGAATTGCGATAAATTTTTCACTAAATTTCATAATG
>JBJEPA010000092.1:0-9041 GCA_051880995.1 Ruminococcus sp. | reverse complement strand
ATTAGCGGTACTTGGAATAATTGGAGCAATTATAATGTTCTAAATGCTATGACAAAATGAATAATTGTAAAACTTTGGTCAAGACTATCTTTGAAATCATTTATGGAGGTAATAAAATGATTGATAAAATAGCCTTGACCCTTTTGATTATCGGGGGAATTAACTGGGGACTTGTTGGTATATTCCAGTTTGACCTGGTGGCATTCCTATGCGGTGGTCAGTCGGGGGTTATCAGCAGAATTATTTACATCATAATTTGTCTTTGCGCAATATGGTGCATTACCCTGCTGTTTAAAGACACACAAAATGCAAAATCCATCACCGACTCAAATTCGTAAGAAAAAACAAAGGCTCCCTCGGATTAGGTATTCCCTTGCTAAGGGAAATGCCCCGAAGGGGCAAAGGGTTTGCCGTTTTCGCCAGAAAAAGCTGGCACGGCTTTAGCCGTGACTGAGGGAGTGAAAAAGTAGTCAATATATCTTACTTTGCCTTTAGATAACAAAGTGTAAGTTAGAACAATAAACCACACTATCATCTAAAGACAAAAAAGCAAAAGAGAACGCTTTTTCCCTCCTTCCACCGCAAGCGGTCCCCCTCCCTCGTCAGAGGGAGGCTGTCTGTAACTCAAATTGCCTACTCCTGTCATTCTTAAGAAGTAGCAAAAATGGACTGAGGAATCTTTAAAAACCTCAGTCCATTTTTTAGTAATGTGATAATAGTGAAAAGTGAAGAGTGATTAGTGAATAGGTTTATCAACCAATCAACCAACCAAATTCTTTGTATCCCTTGCGATAACAAGCTCTTCGTTTGTTGGGATAACATAGCAAGGAATTGCGCTGTCCTCTGTGGTGATAAGACCTGTTCCGTCAATGCTGTCGTTTGCCTCTTTGTCGCACTTAACACCCAAAGCACTGAGGTAATCAAGCACAGTTGCACGTAAACCTGCCTGATGCTCCCCAAGTCCTGCTGTAAAGGCGATACCGTCGCATCCGCCAAGTGCTACATAGTAAGAACCTACTGTCTTTGCAATCTGATAGTAAAGCATCTCGTGTGCAAGATGTGCGTGTTCGTTACCCTCGGACTCAGCCTTGGTAATATCTCTGTCGTCAGAGGAAACACCGGAAATGCCGTAAAGACCTGACTCCTTGTTAAGGATTCTGTCCATATCTGTTGCGGATAGGTGCTCCTTTTCCATAATATATGTAACAACAGATGGGTCAAGTGAGCCGGAGCGTGTACCCATCATAAAACCGTCAAGTGGTGTAAGACCCATTGATGTATCAATTACCTTACCGCCGTCAATAGCTGTAATAGAAGAGCCGTTTCCGATGTGACAGGTGATGAGCTTTGTGTCCTTGATGTCCTTTCCCAGAAGTTTAGCAAGCTCGCCTGAAACATATCTGTGGGAAGTACCGTGGAAACCGTAACGGCGGATTGAATACTTTTCGTAATACTTGTAAGGAACAGCATACATATATGCCTTTTCGGGCATAGTAGAATGGAAGGATGTGTCAAACACAGCAACCATTGGGGTGTCCTTTCCAAACACACTTTGAGCCGCCTGAACACCCTGTACTGCACCCGGGTTATGTAGCGGTGCAAGTGGTGACAGCTCGTCAATTTCTTCAAGTACCTTATCGTCAATTACTGTTGACTGGTGGAAGATTGAACCGCCCTGAACAACTCTGTGACCCACAGCCTCAACCTCGTTAAGGTCAGTAATCACACCAACCTCAGGGTCGGTGAGCATTGCCTTAACCTGCATAAATGCCTCTGTGTGGTCGTTCATTTCAACCTCAACCTTTTTCTGCTGGCCTCTGTAGTTTTTGTAACCGATAAAGCTGTTGCCCACACCGATTCTCTCACAGTTGCCTTTACAAAGAACAGACTCGTCATCCATATCAAAAAGCTGGTACTTCAAAGAAGAAGAACCGGCATTGATTACTAATACTTTCATACTTACCTCCTGTTGAATGATTTGTTTCTTTGTTGTATAATTGAAATATCCGTATTTATTATAATTCAAAAAATATTGTATTTCAAGTATTTTGGAGATTTTTATGGTATATGGTCTGATTTCGGAGTTTAACCCCTTTCACAACGGCCACAAATGGCTGATTGAACAGGTCAAGGGAGAAGAAAATACAGTTGTCACCGTTATGAGCAGTACATTTGTACAGCGTGGCGACATTTCAATCATCAATAAGTACGACAAAGCAAGGGCATCCCTGCAAAACGGAGTTGACCTTGTAATTGAGCTACCTGCTGTCTATTCCCTTGCAAATGCAGAGGTGTTTGCAAAATCTGCCGTAAGTATCCTTGACAAAACAGGGGTTACTGACAGGCTGTTTTTCGGCAGTGAATGTGGGGATATTGATGCTATAGAGAATGCCCTTGACATAATAAACGACCAGAATGTTCACGCAAAAATTAAAGAGAATATGAATAACGGACTTTACTATCCAAAGGCTGTGTATAATTCTATTAAAGAACTATACAATGAAGAAACAGCAAAAATCTTTGACGGCTCAAACAACATTTTAGGACTTGAATATGTGAAGGCACTGAAAAATACAAATATGGACGCTGTAACCTTTACACGAAAGGGCAGTCACCACGACAGTAACGAAGTAACAGGTGACATTGCAAACGGTAGCTTTATAAGAAATAATTATTCCGATAAAGAATTATATATCCCAAAATACCCAATACAGGACACCGCAGTAATTGAAAATATTGAAAAGCTGGTTATATATAAAATCTCCCAAATGGCAGAAGATGAGCTTAGGGAAATCCCTGATGTTGCGGAGGGAATTGAAAAGCGGATAATTGACTGTGCAGGGAGATATAATTCCTTTATAGAATTATGCAACGGTATAAAAACAAAGCGTTACACAATGGCAAGGATAAGGAGAATTCTGTGCTGTATAGCTTTGGGAATCACAAAGGAAATCCAAAGCACCGAAGTGCCATATATTAAAGTACTCGGCTTTACAAAAAAAGGAGAAAAACTCCTGTCAAAAATCAAGGAAAAATCCCCTATTCCCCTTATCACCAATGTTAAAGCCGGCTATGACAGCCTTGACCAAAGGGGCAAAAAAATTATGGATATTGAGCTACTTGCAACAAGGCTGTGGTCACTTTCAAGCAACAACAATACTGTGTTGAAAAATGACTTTAGCCAGCCGGTTATTAAGGGATAAAGGACATTTTATTAGGATATTTCCTGTCAAAAAAGGGCTATCAGCTGATAGCCCCTACTTTTTTGTCTTTTTTTATAAGCTGATAGATAAACAGCAACAGCACTATAAATGCCACAGGTGTGAAGAAGTTGAAGGACAGAGCTCCTGTGAACAGTCCGCCTATCTGATAAATCATCAGGCACACAAGGTATGCAAATACGTTCTGATAAAGTAGTGCAAAGAAGAACCACTTTTTGCTGTCCATTTCCTTTGCCATTGTGGAAATAGCCGCAATACAAGGGGAATTAAGCAGGTTAAACACCAAAAAGCTGAAACCGGCAACGGAGGTTGGCAACAGGGTGTTTACAGTTTCCCCTTTTGCAAGGAGAACCTGAATTGTGGCAACAATGTTTTCCTTGGCAAAAAATCCCGAAAGGGTGGCGGCAACGCATTTCCAGTTGCCAAAGCCAAGGGGTGAGAAAATAAAGGCGATTGCCGAGCCTATGTAAGATATGAATGAGCCGTCGGAATTTTCCTCACCGAGATATACAAATCCGTCAGCAGTAATTCCAAAGTTGGAAAGAAACCACATCACAGCACAGGCAACCACAAGTACCGTACCTGCCTTGATGATAAAGCCTCTCACCCTCTCCCACACATGGCGGAAAACCCCCGACATTGCAGGCATATGGTATGAGGGTAACTCCATAACGAAGGGATTTTCCTCCCCGCTGAAAAGCTTTGTCTTTTTCAGCATAAGGGCGGACACCAGCACAGCAACTACACCGATAAGGTACATTGAGGGTGCAATCCACCAGCTTCCACCTAAAATTGCTCCGCCGATAAGGGATATTATAGGTAGCTTTGCACCGCAGGGGATAAATGTTGTGGTGATGATGGTCATTCGCCTGTCGGAGTCGCTTTCAATGGTTTTGGATGCCATAATTCCCGGCACACCGCAACCTGAGCCGATTAACAGAGGGATAAAGCTTTTGCCGGAAAGTCCGAATTTTCGGAACAATCTGTCCATAACGAATGCAATTCTTGTCATATAACCGCAGTCCTCAAGGAAGCTTAGGAAGAAGAACAGTATTGCCATTTGGGGAGCAAAGCCGATAACCGAGCCAACTCCCCCTAAAATACCGTCGCATATCATTGAGATAAGCCAGTCGGCACAGCCGATGTATGTAAGAAATGAAGAAACTCCTCCGCAAATCCACTGTCCAAACAGCACATCATTCACCCAGTCGGTGACGGATGTGCCAATGAGAGTAACGGAAATAAAGTACACACCAAACATTATAAGGGCAAAGATGGGAAGTCCTGTGAACTTGCCTGTCAGAATTTTGTCCAGCTTGTAGGAGGTTGTGGTGGTTACATTTACCTTTTTACAGCATTGCCCCACAATGTCAGTTATATAGTCATACCTTTCGCTGATGATAATACTTTCGGCATCGTCATCAAGCTCTGCCTCACATATTTTGATGTCCTTTTTTATATGATTAAGCACATTACTTTCAATTCCAAGGGTTTTTAGCACCTCTTTGTCACCCTCAAAAATTTTAACAGCGAGGTACCTCTGTTGCTCCTCTGGGATTTCGTGAATAACAGCCTCTTCTATATGTGCAAGGGCGTGTTCAACAGGTCCGCTGAAACGGTGCACAGGAATATGTACATTGTCTGATGTTGCAGTCTTTACCGCCAAATCAACAGCCTCATCCACACCTTGATTTTTCAGAGCCGAAACCTCAATAATTGGCACGCCAAGCCTTTTTGAAAGCAATTCTATGTTGATTTTGTCACCGTTTTTACGGACAACATCCATCATATTAATAGCCATAACAACAGGGATTCCTGTTTCTATCAGCTGTAAGGTTAAATAAAGATTTCGCTCAATATTTGTACCGTCAACTATGTCTAAAATAACATCCGGTCTTTCCCCAACAAGGTAATTTCGAGCAACAATTTCCTCAGGCGTATAGGGTGAAAGTGAGTAAATCCCCGGCAAATCGGTTACGGTGACATCCTCTCTACCCTTTACCTTACCCTCTTTTTTCTCCACAGTAACTCCCGGCCAGTTGCCCACATACTGGTTACTGCCTGTTAAAATGTTAAAAAAGGTAGTTTTGCCACAGTTGGGATTTCCGGCAAGTCCTATTCTTATCTCCATTTTATCTCCTGCCTACACTACACAAAACCGCTACATTCGTGTTTTGTGTTAATTCTTTCAACCTCAATCATTTTTCCATCCTCACGGCGAAGGCTTAATTCATAGCCACGGACTAAAATCTCCATAGGGTCGCCAAGGGGAGCCATCTTTCTAATATATAGGGTTACTCCCTTGGTTATGCCAAAGTCCATTATTCTTCTCCTGAGAGCGCCTTCACCATGAACCTTAACCACCCTGAGCATTGCACCGGGGCGAAAATCGTTGAGTGTTGTCATATTTCCTCCAAAATCGGGTTTTTAATGCAAAAAAATCAGTTAGGTCAGACTAACTTATATACATTATATAATTATATGAAATGTTCGTCAAGTATTATCAATAATGAGTGGAAATATTTTCTGAATTTACTTTAAATGATAAAACGCAAAAAATGCCCCACATAAGTGGGGCATTCTATTTTAATTCATATTACAATCAAACGGGATGAATCATATTTGCTTTGTCTGCATTATCGTTAATGCCAACCTTTTTGTTGCGACGCTTTTCAAAGAAATCCTTGGCAACCTTTGGGAACATTGCATAGGAGAGTACATCCTCTTCCTTTTCTGCAAAGGACTCAGCCTCTTTCTTAAGTGTTTCAAGCTCAGGCTCAAGCAAATCGGCAGGACGGCAGTCGATAGGCTCCATATCGCCGATAATCTTCTTTCTGAATTCAGGGTCGATAGGCAGTGGAGTTGTACCGTACTTACCGGCAACCATATCCTTAAATTCGTTTGTTACCATCTTATATCTTTCGCCCATAATTACATTGAACACAGCCTGTGTACCAACAATCTGGGATGATGGAGTAACAAGTGGCGGATAACCTGCGTCCTTACGAACTTCCGGAACTTCCTTCATAACATCAAGGAGCTGATCCTCTTTGCCTGCCTGCTTAAGCTGTGAAAGCAGGTTGGAAAGCATACCGCCCGGTACCTGATAAAGGAGAGCAGATGCGTCTGTTGCAAGCATCTTTGGGTCGATAAGACCTTGGTCGATGTACTTCTGTCTAAGTGTCATAAAGTATTCACGAATGTCAGCAAGAGCGGCAAGGTCAAGACCTGTGTCGTACTCTGTACCCTGGAATGCGGCAACAATGGACTCTGTTGCAGAGTGAGAAGTACCGTTTGCAAGTGGTGACATTGCTGTGTCAACAATGTCACAGCCGTTTTCAACAGCCTTCATTATGCACATTGAAGACAGTCCAGCTGTTGCGTGGGTGTGGAGCTGAATTGGAATGTTGACAGCCTTTTTAAGGTCCTTGATAAGGCTTTCGCAGTTGTATGGTGTAAGGAGAGCAGCCATATCCTTGATACAGATAGAATCTGCACCGATTGACTCAATCTTCTTAGCATAGTCAACATAGTACTGGTTGTCAAAAACAGGACCTGTTGTGTAGCTCATTGCAATCTGTGCGTGAGCGCCTTCCTTCTTGGCGGCCTTAACAGCTGTTTCAAGGTTCTTAATATCGTTAAGTGCGTCAAAAATTCTGATAATATCAATACCGTTTGCTACTGACTTCTGAACAAAATATTCAAGAACATCGTCAGCATAGTGACGGTAACCAAGCATATTCTGACCACGGAAAAGCATCTGGAGCTTTGTGTTAGGACATTCCTTGCGGATTGTGCGAAGTCTTTCCCATGGGTCTTCATCAAGGAATCTAAGGCAGGCATCAAATGTAGCACCGCCCCAACATTCCAATGAATAAAAGCCTATTTTATCCAGTTCAGGGAGAATTGGGAGCATATCAGAAAGTGGCATTCTTGTAGCAAGAAGGGACTGATGTGCATCTCTAAGAACTGTTTCTGTAATCTTAAGTTTCTTAGCCATTTTAATCTTCCTTCCCTGTAAATCAGCCGATTGTAAGCATTACCTTGCCTGAATCAACAGATTCGCCCTTTGATACAACAACAGAAGTAACTGTGCCGGAGCAAGGAGCATTGATTTCATTTTCCATCTTCATAGCCTCAAGGATAACAACTGTGTCGCCCTCGTTAACCTTTGCACCATTTGCAACCTTAATGTCAAGAACTGTGCCCGGCATTGGAGCAGTAACAGGTGTACCCTCGCCCTGTGCAGGAGCAGAAGCCGGAGCAGGAGCGGCTGCAGGAGCAGGTGTAGCAGCTACCGGAGCAGAAGCAACAGAACCTCCCACTTCTTCAACCTGAACATCATATGTTGTACCGTTAACTGTAATCTTTAAATTTTTCATTATAAGTTCCCCTTTGATTGTATTTTATCCGATTGTGGAATGTTTCTTTGGAAGTGTTGTCATTCTCTTGCTCATAAGCATTGTAACAGCCTGAGTGAGAACAGTTCTAAGATCTTCCTTAGTAACAATATTTTCAATAACACCGTCTTCAGCGGCTTTAAATGCAGAAAGGTTTTCCTTTGCAAAAGCCTTTGCTGTTTCTTCCTGCTTTGCAACAGGAACCTCCATCTTCTCAGGTGCCATAAGGTAAGCGGCAGCCATTTCGTTAAGAGGAGAAACAACAGCATCAGGAAGTGCCAATGTAAGGTCTGTCATAGCGCCTGTGCCTGCCATTGCAATATATACAGGGCCAACAGCCTTGCCTGTGATTACTGTAATCTTTGTTGTAGTAGCCTCGGCATATGCGTTAGTTACTGATGTTGCGGCAGAAAGGCAATTAAAGCCTTCGCTGTTTAAGAAAGTGATAACAGGAATTGAGAAAGCGTCACAGAAAGAAACAAGCTTTGTGATTTTCTTTCCGTCAGGCTTTTCAAGCAAACCGCCCTTTGTCTGAACGATTCCCACAACCTCGCCCTGAAGTCTTGCAAAACCAACCTTAGCAGTTTCGCCAATGTGGTCATAAAGCTTAACATCAGAACCGCCGTCCATTGTTGCACAAACCACACACTGTGGGTCAGCCTCCGGGGTAACCTCTTCAGCACAAGGAGCAGTAGAAAGGTTGTTTGATGGAAGATAAAGGAGAAGGTCCTTTGCCTTTGCAATAGCATCTTCCTTGTCCTCAGCCATCATTGCAACAGAACAGTTGCAACCCTCGTCATCTGCTGTGTTAACAGAGATAACTGCATCCTTAACCTTGATTACAAAATCAGCGGATGATGCTGTGATTGCAGAAGTTCCAAGGCAGTCTGAAAGAACAACAGAAATCTGCGGAACAACACCTGAAAGTGTGCTTGCGGCGTTAAGTACAGTACCGTAAGCTGTGAGAAGCTCATTTCCTTCCTTAAGCTTACCACCCAGGCTGTCGTAGATACCAACAACCGGTGCACCGTTCTTTAGTGCCAAATCATAAACCTTCTTAAGCTTTGCTGCCTGAGCCTTGCTCATTGCACCCTTTGCAATGTCAATGTTCTGACAAAAAGCGTAGCAAGGCATACCGTTAACGGAGCCATAGCCTGCAACAGCCTCGGCATAATCGTCGCCGGACTTTGCGTATGTGTCAATTTCAATAAAGCTGTCTTCATCAAAGAACTCTGTAATTACCTTGTATGCAGAGGTTTTGACAATTTCAGCCTTAGCCTGAGTCATCTTTTCTGTACTCATCTCTATTCCTCACTTTCCTGTATTTTATACCAAGTGCTTGATTACTGCAAAAATCTACTGAAAGATATTGCTTTTTAATCAGTTACCTTGGTATTATTTAATAAAATACTACACAAAT
>JBJEPA010000091.1:0-2030 GCA_051880995.1 Ruminococcus sp. | reverse complement strand
GAACCCGTGTTACCGCCGTGAAAGGGCGGTGTCTTAACCGCTTGACCACCGGGCCAGATTTGGTAGCGGAAATAGGACTTGAACCTACGACACTTCGGGTATGAACCGAATGCTCTAGCCAGCTGAGCTATTCCGCCATATTTACCGCTTTCCTTGGAAGTCAGCAATAACAATTATATGGCATAAAGCCTGTTTTGTCAATACTTTTTTGCAGAAAATTTAATGTTTTTTCAAATATCTATATATAGTATTCTTGGCTATTATCTCTTTACAAAAACACAATATATCATCTTTATTTTGCCGTTTATTCATAAAAACATTCTCAAAACTATATGATAATTTTTGACACAAACAAAAAAGGGACGACATTAGTCGCCCCCGTAACATCAAACCTAATTATCAATTATAAAATATAGATTGTAACATCTCTTCTGCCAAAGTTAGCACAGTCGGCATAGCTGTCCATAAACAGGTCAACAATAGCTGAACCGTCCATCAATGCTCCGCCTGTGTCAACGGCAGTGGCATATCCGTAAACATAGCTTCCGTCAGACGCTGTGATGTACATTTTGCTTCCGTAAGGAATAATGCTTGGGTTAACAGCCACACCACCAACGCTTGCCTTTGCGCCTGTTGCTGTCAAAGAGCCTGCCTTTGCTGTGTATGCTGTACCGGAGCCTGTTATAACCTTTTTATATGAAACTGTGTTTCCGCTGTTATCAACGAATGTTCCTGCACCGCCACTTGTACTTCCTACAAATGCATCTGATACAGTTGTCTTTGTGCCAACAACCTTAATCTGATTCACAGGCTTTTTAGTTACCTCAGAAGAAACAACCTTTGTTTTTACAAGAACTCCATCCTCATATGTATTGCGGTTGGTTACTGTCTTTGAACCTTCAACACCATATCGGGTAATTTCGCTGGTACCCTTTTCCTTAGTGCTGTCCTTTTTAACGGTTGTTTTGTAGTCAACAACCTGTGTTTCAGTTTCATTCTTAACTGTTACCTTAACAAGGGTAATGTCCATATCTTCATAAACCTTGTCGTTAAGACCTACATTAAGCTTGTCGTTCTTGTCGCATACAGCACCAACGCTTGCAAGGGCTTCCTTAACGGTACCAGCCGGAACCTCATAGGTTGCTGTTTCGCCCATCAAGGTTATGTCAACACTTACGCTGTTACTGATTTTAATTTCTGTACCTTCGGACACCTCGCTGTTAAGTGACGGTGTAACCTTTTCATCGTCAGCAAGTGTGATACCTGCTTTATTAAGAGCATCTTCAACTGTACCCCTTGTCATACTTACCGAGGTTTTTTCCCCTTTGTTATCAATAGTAACAGGGAAAGCCCTGAGGATTGTTAAGCTGATTACTCCGTTATTATCTGTTCTGATAACCTCGTCCTCGCTGTCAAGCTGTATGCTTGCCTTATCAAGAATGTTATCTGTGTTTATGTCTGATGTTGTAAGAGTTTCTTTATCTGTGCCATCTGCAGCTGCTGAATCATTAGTTAATGCCGCAACTGAAAGAACTGTTGCAAAAATAATAATTGTTGCAAGGGCAACAGCTACTATTCTCAGTAAGCTCTTTTTGTTAATAGCCATAATAATTAACTCTCCTTTTCTTTAGTATTATTTGTGGGTGTAACTTTCCCACTTGCTCCAGTATAGGTTTTTCTTTTGGTTATGTCAACCATATGGCAAGCCCTGTTTTTGTGCAATCTGCACAATCAAACCGCCCTTTTAAATTTTTAGAGTTGTGTTTTAATTCTTCATTTGAATTAATTTGATGATTTATATGTGCAAAACGGAGAAAGTTTTCTGTAATCTTTTTGTAACTTTTAGACCTGCAAGTGTTTCAAATAGATACAAAAAGCCTGTTTTTTCCCATTCTAATCACATTTTTTAAATTACCATATTGTAAGGTTAATTTTAAAAATATTACAAACGTGTAATCTTTCAACACAAATCGACAAAATTCTTCCTAAAAATTCTCTTTTCATTCCCAAAAATATGCAATTCTTTTTAT
>JBJEPA010000090.1:0-2030 GCA_051880995.1 Ruminococcus sp. | reverse complement strand
AATTAAAAATGCCATTAGTAAATGCAAAAGAAATGCTTACAAAAGCAAAAGCAGGTCATTATGCAGTTGGTCAGTTCAACATTAATAACCTTGAGTGGACAAAGTCTATTCTTCTTACAGCTGAAGAATTAAAGAGCCCTGTAATCCTGGGTGTATCTGAGGGTGCAGGTAAGTATATGTGTGGCTACAAAACAGTAGTTGGCATGGTTAAGGGTATGATTGAGGAGCTTAACATCACAGTTCCTGTTGCACTTCACCTTGACCACGGTTCATATGAGGGTGCTTTGGCTTGTATCGAAGCAGGTTTCTCTTCTGTTATGTTTGATGGTTCTCACTACCCAATAGACGAAAATGTTGCAAAGACAACAGAACTTGTAAACATCTGTAATGAAAAGGGTCTTTCTATTGAGGCTGAAGTTGGTTCAATCGGTGGCGAAGAAGACGGTGTTGTTGGTGCAGGCGAATGTGCAGACCCGGATGAATGTAAGAGAATTGCAGACCTTGGCGTTACAATGCTTGCTGCAGGTATCGGTAATATCCACGGTAAGTACCCAGAGAACTGGGCAGGACTTTCTTTTGAAACACTTGACGCTGTTCAGCAGAAGACAGGTGATATGCCACTTGTTCTTCACGGCGGTACAGGTATCCCGGCTGATATGATTAAGAAAGCAATTTCACTTGGTGTTTCAAAGATTAATGTTAACACAGAGTGTCAGCTCTCATTTGCTGAGGCAACAAGAAAATATATCGAAGAGGGTAAGGACCTTCAAGGCAAGGGCTTTGACCCAAGAAAGCTTTTGGCTCCTGGTGCAGAGGCTATTAAGGCTACTGTTAAGGAGAAGATGGAGCTGTTTGGTTCAGTAGGCAAGGCTTAATAGATATTTTGTGGTTTTCTCTGAAAACTTCCATAGCAAAATCTCCCAACAGCGTTGGGGGATTTTGTGCGTTTTACTTCATTTATTTGTATTATAGGTGCAAATAGGACACACAAATTAAAAATTTATACAATAAAAGGGACTGTCATATTAACAGTCCCTTGATTATTTATTGGATTGAATCTTCCAAATAGCGTTCTAATTCAGCGTCGTCCTTCTTTTTCTTTTCTTTTATAACAAAGAGGGTGGTGACTGTTGCAAGTAAAGCAACAACAGAAGAAACAACAGCTACAAATACGCTGACACTCATTCCACATATTTTTTTCATATCAATACCTCCACAGGTTTCTGTTTACTATATTCTATCACTATTATTTAGAATAGTCAATAAATCAAATAAAATTACAAAAGAAAAAAAGCAGAGTAAAAACTCTGCTTTAGCTTTCATAAACTATTAAGCGTTTGCCTTTTTAGCCAAAGATGACTTCATTCTGGCAGCTGTGTTCTTGTGCATAATGTTCTTTGCTGCAGCCTGATCAATCTTCTTTGTAGCAAGACTAACTGCCTCAGCCTTATTAGCATCGTTGTTTTCGATTGCTGCATAAGCTTTCTTTACTGTAGTCTTGAGGTTAGATTTAATCATCTTATTCTGTTCTGTCTTTGTAGCGATAACCTTAACACGCTTTTTAGCTGATTTAATGTTTGGCATTGTCTCACCTCCGAAAAATTAATTAAATCATAACGCAAGGGTAATAATAACATTTTTATTACAAAAAAGCAAGTGTTTTTTGAAAAAAATTCAAACTATTTTGAAAAACACTATATATTGTAGTGTTTTGCCTTGAAATGTAAATAAAAGACTTTATTTTTGGCTTTTTCTGTACTGTATGTAGCACAGGGCAATGGCAACAACAAAAAGTGCTATTATAATGCGGAATACCCAAGCTAACACGCCCGCCATAAAATCTACATCGGGTATAAGAATGTTAATAAGCCACCATATTCCCATAAATAAGAACATAGCAGAGGTTACTGTGGCGGTTATGCCCAGATTATTCTTTTTGCCCACATAAAAAAGGCCTATTGCAATAATAAACCACATAACAGCATAAACAATGTTTAGATACTGAGTCATAATATCACCCTAAACTTTTG
>JBJEPA010000089.1:0-31501 GCA_051880995.1 Ruminococcus sp. | reverse complement strand
CAACTACATTCACCTTTTGAGAAAGGGACTTAAAAAGGCAGGTCTTGAGCAGATTCCTGTTATCTCCCTTAATCTTTCCGGTCTGGAAAAGAACCCGGGCTTTAAAATATCTCTCCCCCTTATACGCAGGGTTATTGCAGGACTTGTTTACGGTGATGTGCTGATGACAGTCCGCAACCAGACAAAACCCTATGAAGTGAATAAGGGAGAAAGCGACACACTTGTTCAGAAGTGGCAGGATAAACTTGCAAAAGACTTTAATCAGGGAAAAAATTACCGATTTAAAGATATGGAAAATATCCTGGACAAAATCTGTGGCGACTTTGCCAAGATTGAAAAAACAGGTGAGAAAAAGGTCCGTGTAGGCGTTGTTGGAGAAATCTATGTAAAGTATGCCCGACTGGGCAACAACGATTTGGAGCAGTTCCTTTACGACCAGGGATGTGAGGTATGTTTGCCCGGTGTTATGGGATTTGCCGCCTTTAAGATTGACAACAGAATTGAGGACATCAAGCTTTACGGCGGAAGTCGTGCAAAGAAAAAGCTTTGCGAAATTATGCTTGACTATGTTTCAAAGACAGAGGATATGATGATTGCTGCAACATCAAAGTATAGTTTTCAGCCACCATCAAAATATGCCCACACAAAAAGTCTTGTTGACGGTGTAATCGGCTTTGGTTCAAAGATGGGCGAGGGATGGCTCCTCACTGCCGAAATGCTTGAGCTTGCAGAAACAGGCTTTGAAAACATTGTCTGCACTCAACCCTTTGGTTGCCTGCCTAACCACATCAATGGCAAGGGTATGATTAGAAGAATAAAGGAAATCAACCCAAAGGCAAATATTGTAGCAATTGACTACGACCCCGGCGCACCGAGGGTAAACCAGGAAAACAGAATCAAGCTTATGCTTGCTGTTGCAAAGGAAGAGCTTGACAAGCATGTTGTTGTTAAGAAAAAGGGCAACAAGGTTAAGAAAGAAAAGGCAAAGGTTTAACAGCCTTTTATAAAAATATTTGAAAAATATAACCCCAAGGTAGGAAGAGAAATCAAAAATCTACCTTGGGGATTTTCTATGGAAAAATATATTTCAATATAAAAAGCACAACACCCACAAAAACTGTGGGTGTCGTTTTTATTATAAGGAGAATTCAAAAATCAATTTATGCGTTGCGGATTTCTGCGTAGTAGCTACTGCCAAAAGTACGCTTGTTAATTTTGATTTGTTTATTGCTGTTATCAGCAGAGAAAACAGCTGAACAGTCTTTAATACGCTCTATATAATTTGTGATTCTAAGTGTCTTATCTGTTGTTGTTGAATTAACTCCAATTCTTGAGCTTGTGCTGAAATCTTTTGTAACATTGAAAACAGCTTTGCCAAATGCGGTATCTGTCAGAGTTGCATTATTCTTTCTGTTGTTTACTGTATTGTTGGTGATGTTTACGCATCCCTTAAGTGTTACATCAGCTGTATATACATTGCCGGATTGACAGTAGATGCCACCGCCGTTTGTACCCGCGGTATTATTTGTAATTTCGCAGTTTTCAATAATCAACCCATCTTCATATGAACTGCTGGAGAAGAAGAGTCCTCCGCCTAAACCGTTAGCGTGGTTTCCGGTGATAATTACATTTTTAAATGATACACTGCTGAGATTCATTTCCATTGTGGAAGTGTTGGTGTCATAGAAAGCACCGCCGTTGCCGGTTGTGTTACCGCCTGTGATAACACCCTTCTTGCTTGAGGTGTTAATAACGCTGAAACTTACTCCGTCCTCATCCAGTATGAATACAGAACCGTCTGCAACAGCTTTCTCTTGGTTTCTGTCGATTGTGTGTCCGTTAAGGTCAAGAGTAATGTAGTTTCTTACATAGAGAGCGCCGTTGTTTTTGCCTCTTGTAAAGCATTCGCCGGTACCAAATGATTTTTCGTTAGTGCCTTTAACAGGCTGTGCAGTTACATCACTCAACAGCTTGATTGTGCAAGAGCCTCTGTAATTTGCATATTCCCAAGCGTCTTCAAAGCTGTCAAAAGCAACTTCTTTTCCGCCACTCTCTGTAACAACAGCTACTTTGTCTGTTGCCTCATGGACACTTTCTGCAATGTAGCACAGATTGTCAAGTGTTCTGTCAATATATTTATGGAAATCATCAGTTTTGCTGACCCTATAGTTTTCTATCTCTGCTCTTTCTTCATCCAGACTTATAACAGGAATATCCATAGTAAAGAGGTGATCTATCATAGTGTAGCAGGATGTCTGCATCTGACCTGTAACTAAGTATTTACAGTTTTCAGGTAATGTGATGCACATATTTTCTTCAAAAAACTGTCTGAATGTTAAGGTTTTTGTAGTTTCGCAAAGCTTTTTATACTGCTTAATCATATCATTTAGGTATATAAAGTTATTGCTAAATGCTTCGTTTGTTGCGGTGCGCTTGCCGTAATGACTTGCGTTGTCGATATAATTAACCATTTTTCTGTTAACCAGATTACCGGTAGGCAAAAATCCTTGTCTGTTTGCTTTTGCTGTTCCGATTTCTGCAAAAACAGTCTTCCATTCGTTATTGTATTTGTACTGATTTTTATCCATCAGTTCTTTTCTTGTAACTTCTTCTTTGTAGTACTTTAGTGCATTGGCGGAGTTGATTTCTTCCTCAACTTCGGTTTCATCTGATAGTTTGCCATTGAGCAAATACTGAAGATCATTGGCTGCTTCTTGTGCTGCGACAGGATCTGTTTTTATAAGCTTATTAATTTTTATGTGTTGAATATCAGTGTAAAGTGTAAGTGCGTTGGTGTAATAAGCCCAGACAAGATTGTCGTATGTTTCCACAGATTTATTGTAAATGTCAAATGCAAAAGAGCCATTGCTTGCTTCGGCAAGTTCTGCTTGATAATTAACATAGAACGGATTATCTTCAAAACCGCCCAGTGATTTACCGCACATATACTGTGTGCATACTTCAATCCCGTTTTTCAGGTCTGTCAAGTCCTTTTCCTTTAGGTTTATGATCTCTGAAAGCGCTTTTTTTGCATTTGTTTCTTTTTGTCCGATTATGCTTGAACTTTTACCTGTCTCTTTGGCCTTTGCAAGTTCGTATCTTGCATCTGCCAGTTTATAAATCTTTGAATTGAATTTAGAATATAGGCGGATTAGATTGTTGATGTTAGTCTTAAATTCCTGGTTTTTGAGTTCCAATAATGTTCCGCTTATTTTGCCCAGTTGTTCCTGTACCTTATCAAGCTCAACCTTAATGTCGGTTATTGATGGAGCAGGGGCTTCAGAGGGTTTTCCTTCATTCATAAGTTCTGATATAAGACCTACGCCATATTCAAACAAAGCTGAAATACTCTTTCCGTAAGGGAGCATTTCCAGGGAAGTTTTGATTGCCTTTATGTAATCTCCCTGTGCAGTGCTTATTGCGGCTTCCACAACACTTTCAACAGTTCCTTCTGAAATGCCTTCTTGTTTTTCTTCTTTAGTTTCTTCCTTGTTTGTGTAGGAAGTGCTTAATGATGTGTTTGTCACAGCGGCTGAGGCTGTTACAACTGTTGTTGTTCCAAAGGATGTGAGGGCAACTGCCGAAAGGGCGATTGCGATGAGTCTTCTTTTGATTTTGCCGTTTTGTTTTTTCATTTTGATTTCTCCTTAATAATTTTTTGTTTTTTTTATTTTTGTTTTCGTCTTGGGTTTGTTCCCTTGACTGTGACTAAAGTATATCAAAGAGATAAAAATACTTAAACGCTATTTTACTGTATCTTTAATTTAATAAGAATTTTTTATTTTATAGATTTAGTTTAATTAAACTTGATTTTTATTATTTTTAAATTATTTTAAACTTTTCACACAAAAATCAGTGATTTTAGGGGTTTTGCACCTTTCTATATAATACGTAAATAAAAAATACCTCAAGGCAAGCTGTTGCCTTGAGGTAAAATTAGTATAGTTATATTATTAATATCAGTCCTTTTCCTTAAAAGCGAAGAACCTTTGACCAATGTAGTTAAATGCAACAAACAGGCACATACCCACAAGCATTGCAATGTTTGTCTGTACTGTTTCGCTTTGTCCAGACAAAATCCAAAGTGCCAAAGGCTTTGCAATTCCGTAGGCAAGTAGGTAGCAAACTGCAATATTAAGGGAAAATTTCAGTATTGGCTTGATTCCCTTTTCCTTATTCTTAAAAGTAAAGTGCTTGTTTAAAATATAGCTTACAATACTTCCTATTATGTATCCAAGGGCGGATGATGTCCAGTAACCTCCGCTTGAAATAACCTGGTCAAGGTCTTTTATGGGGGTGAAATTGTAGAAAAGAAACATAAGTCCGTTTCCCACAATAGTATTGAGGATACCAACTAAAATAAACTTCCAGAATTTTATGTCGAAAAATTGCTTAAGAAAATCCTTCATTACTTTTCTTCATCCTCGTCCTCAGTAAAATTGGTGTGGTGAATAATATAGATAGGCCTGTCCTTTGTTTCCATAAATACTCTGCCCAGATATTCGCCCACAATGCCGATAGAAAATTCCGTAATACCACCCATAAACAGAGTAATCATAAGGGTTGTGGCATAACCGGGAACATCAATACCGAAAATGATTGTCTGTACAAGGGTAATAAGAATGTAAATAAGGGCAATAAGGAAGATAACAATGCCCATACAGCTTATAAACCTTAATGGTGCAACGGAAAAACTGGTTATGCCGTCAAGAGCATATTTGAACAATTTCCAGAAATTCCATGTTGTTGTTCCAAGTTCCCTGTCAACGGTTTGGAAAGGAAGCCACTTGGTGTTAAAGCCAACCCAGCTGAAAAGACCCTTACTAAAGCGCTGAACCTCGGAAAGTTCAAGAATGGAGTCAACCATCTGCCTTGTCATAATGCGGTAGTCAACTGCACCGTAGGGCATTTTTGTTTCAGACATAGCGTTTTGCAGACGGAAGAACAGTTTTGAGAAGGTTTCTCTGAACTTGCTTTCTCCCTCTCTTGCGGTGCGCTGTAAGGCACAGCAGTCATAACCGTTCTCTGTAACCTGTTTAATCATCTCAGGGAACATCTGAGGCGGATGCTGTAAATCGGCATCCATAACGATTACATAATCCCCTGTTGTGTGCTGAAATCCTGCATACATAGCTGCTTCTTTTCCAAAGTTTCGAGAAAAAGAGATGTACTTTATGTTGCTTTGTTTTTCAGCAAGCTGTTTCATAACAAGATATGTTTTGTCACGGCTTCCGTCGTTAACAAGGATGTATCTGAACTTATGCTGTGGTATTGTGTCTATGACAGAATTGGTTACCTCCACAAAGTGGGCAAGTCCCTCTTCTTCATTATAGCAGGGTACTACAATGTCTATTGTACTCATAACAATTCTCCTATTTAATACGAATTTTTATAAAATCCTAACATTTTCATTATAACAAATGGGAAATAAAATGTCTAGGGAAACACAGATTAAATCATTTTCACATATTGTGCAGTCAGATTTTTCGTCAGTTCGTTTAAAAAACCGCAGAAATGCTGACGCATTGTGAGGATTTTAGGGGCAAACCGGAGGAAAATATGCAAACAAGATGTGTAAATTGTGTTTAGCTTGATTTAGTCAGTGTTTCCCTAAAATTTATCTGTTTACAAAAAATTTATAAAATTGGGTTTACGATACTATAATAAAATGTTAAAATAAGAAAAGATACTTCAATTAACGGAGGACACATTATGTCTAAAAAAACAAAACAACTGATTGATACATCACGAATGTACACTCAGGCAAAGAAAGGACTTGGCAGATTCTTCTCAAACAATGCGTTTGTGATTCTTGCATTTTGTATTCCTTTCCTTGTGATGCTCCTTAACTTTGCCATAAAAAAAATGGCACCATTTGGCGACCAGCAGATACTTGTTGTTGACCTTTGGCATCAGTATTATCCTTTCCTTGTTGATTTTCAGGATAAACTGGTTTCAGGGCAGAGCATGCTTCACTCCTGGACAAACGGTATGGGTGGCAACTACCTTGCACTTATGTCCTACTATGTTGCAAGCCCCATAAACTTCCTTACAGCCTTTGTGCCTGCCAGCTTCTTAAGGGAATTCCTTATGATTTCTGTTTGTGTTGAGGTAGGATGTGCTTCGGGATTTATGGCTATATTCCTGAAAAAGACCTTCCACAGGGACGGTTTGCCTTTGGTTTTCTTCTCAGCAGGTTACGGATGCTGTGCATTCTTTATGGGTTACTACTGGAATGTAATCTGGCTCAACACAGTAGCAATGCTTCCTTTGGTTGCCCTTGGTATGATTATGCTGTGGAGGGAAAATAAGTTTTGCCTTTACACAATATCCCTTGCTCTTTCCGTAATTGCAAACTACTATGTTGGTCTTTTTGCCTGTATTTTTGTATTGCTAAGCTTTATCTGCTACAGTATTACATACTGGAACGGAATCAAGGACTTTTTCAGCCGACTTTTAAGAACCGGCTTGTTCTCAGGCATAGGACTGATGTTAACAGCATTTTTGACATTGCCTGCCTACAATGCCCTGAGTCTTACATACAGTAGTAATAATAGCTTTCCTGATACCTGGAGAACATACTACGAATGGTCGGAGATTATGTCACAGACTCTGGACTTTATTCCTCCTTCAACAAAGGAAAATCTTCCTAACCTCGCCTGCGGTATGGCGGCTGTGTTCTTTGGAATTATATTCCTCACAACAAGAAAGATAAACTGGAGAGCAAAGGCTTGTTCTGTTTCTCTTCTTGTATTCCTTGTTGCCAGCTTTAATGTCAATGTACTTGACTATATCTGGCACGGTATGCATGCAACAAATATGATTCCTCACAGATTTGCATATCTGTTTAGCTTTGTTCTTCTTGTAATGGCATACAGGGCATATACCCTTATTGACAAAGCCAAGATATGGAATGTTCTCATAGGATTTTTCGGTGCTTCCCTGATAGTTGTTATTTCTACCCTCGTACAAGCTGGTGCTCCGTTGTGGGGTTCTTTCATACTTATTTGTATTCTTGCAGTGGCAACAGGACTATATGTATTTAAAATTTATCCTAAGGTTGTCCTTGATATTATTGTGTTTGCCCTTGTTATGGTTGAAATTTTTATTGCCGGATTTAACGGAATTAAGGCGGTAAGTTCAACTACAACAGTGGATTACCCACAGGGTGAGGCTGTAACTGCCGATGTTATCAACGCAATGAATAATCTGGAAACAAATACCACCGATATGTGGCGAGCCGAGATGACCCAGACCCAGACCCTTAATGATGCAAGTCTTAACGGTTACAACGGTATTTCCCAGTTCTCCTCAATGAGCAACGTGTCCGTTACAAAGTTCCTTGAAGAATTTGGATGTCAAGGTTGGCAAAGCGGTAACAGATATACTTACAGAGAAAGCACACCTGTTACAAATCTGTTCCTTAATGTAAAATATCTTATTTCACGAAACGGTTCTTATTCTGCTACAGATTATGTTTCTCCTTGTTATCAGAATGGAAACGAAGTTCTTTTGAAAAATAACTACTATCTGCCAATGGGATTTGTGACAGACAAAACTGCCACAGAATATACTCTCGAAGAAAGAGATCCCGACGATTTCAGCAATCTTAACACCTTTAAAAAGCAGAATGAGTTTTTCTCAAAAACAACAGGTGTTAGTGAAGATGTATTCAATATTATTGAGCCTGCAAGTGTAAATTATTCTTGTTATTTTAACCCGCTGTCACAAAACAGAACTTTTGAAAACAGCCAAAAGGGTTATGATTACAGTATAAACCTTAATAATACATCGCAGCTTACAAATATTGATTTCCAGTACAACATAGAAGAAAGTGGAAGTTACTATGTTTATTGTCTATACTACGGAACATCTCTTGAAACAAAAGCTGTAAACATTAAAAAGGACGGAGTTTCTGTTAAGAGCGATGGGGATATAGGCAGACCATATATTTTGAATGCCGGCAATTTTGAAAAGGGTCAACAGCTTTCTGTTTCTCTTGAAAATCTGCCATCAGGAACAACAACAAACTTTATAACCTATGTTGCAAAGCTGAATGATGATGTGTTTAAGGAGGGCTATAACAAACTTGCCGAAAATACACTAAAGGCAACAAAGGTTACCGATACTCAGCTTAACGGACAAATAGACTGCAACCGTGACGGACTGTTCTATACTTCTATTGTGTATGAAGATGGATGGACAGTTAAGGTTGACGGAGAGAAAGTTGATACAAAGAAGGTTGGCGGTGCACTCCTCGCCTTTGATATTACAAAGGGTAATCACACTATTGAGATGTCTTATATGCCATCCGGATATTTGGTGGGAACCTTGGCAAGCATTTTGGGAATCCTTATGCTTATCGCTTGTGCATTCCTGTATAGAAAATATCTGAGCAAGACATTCCTCTTTAAGTACAAAACCCATCCGGATGCAAATCCTGACAGGATGGAAGAAGATGAGGACGAATCAGACTTTTCTTATGAAGAAGAAAAGGAAACTACCGAAAAATATGTTGCAAGGGAAACACCTGTTGCAGTAAGGATAGTTTTGTCCATAGTATTCTCCTTTGCATACTTCCTTGTATGGTTCGGGGGAATAATTAAGAAAGTAAAGATTCTTGCAGAGGAAAAGCCTGAATATGTAACAGATGTTCTGCTTTCACTGTTGGTACCTTTCTACTTTGTTTATGCAATTTATAAGTATGCAAAGAAGAAAGAAGAAATAGCCTCAACACAGGACTTAAGGGTTACAAGTGCCTTTAACCATATGGCAATGGAGCTTGGTTCAAGCTGTGCGTTTATAGTATCTTTTGTTACTTTGCTGACAAGCGTAATCAAGAATTACGATTTGTATCAAAGTCAGGTAACACAGAACGAGAACAGCCTTGCCTCAGGCGGTCAGCCTATTCCTGTAACAGCAAGTCTATTGCCAACAGGTGTATCCTTTATAATTATGCTGTTCTGCCTGTGTGCCGGTATAATTCTAAGAATCGCAAACCTTTATTTGTTTGACAAAGACATTCTTGAAATTGTCAAGAACAATAAATTTAAGGGATTAAAGAGGATTAAGAAGAGAAAATAATATTTTAGATTAGGGGCAATCCGAAGGGAATGCCCCTTGTTTTTTTCAGCTTGATATTCCATTGAGTTATCTTATCAGAAAGCTAAAGGGAGTAATAACTAAATATCACAAAAAGATATTTACATATATTGTTCTCACATTTTTCTTTAGCTTGTCCCCAAAATCCTCATAATTCATCAAGCGACTATGATATATGAATATATCTATAAACAAAAACCGCCGTACCCAAATGGAACGGCGGTGATTTAGTTTTAATCTATTTAAACTAACAGCTTACAATTACTTGTTTTCTGTTGGCTCAGCAAGATATGTGAGGTGAGCGTACTTCTTAGCAGCGATTTCCTCAGCCTCTGCAAAGAGCTTTTCAGCCTTTTCTGGGTTACTTCTCTGAAGAGCGTTGTAACGAACCTCGCCCATGATGAAGTCCTTATAAGGAATTGTTGGAGCCTTACAGTCAAGCTGGAATGGGTTTTTGCCCTCTTCGGCAAGTCTTGGGTCATATCTGAAGATATTCCAGTAACCTGCGTCAACAGCCTTTTTCTCTTCAAACTGTGCAATTCCCATACCACCCTTAATACCGTGGTTGATACATGGAGCATAGCAGATGATGAGGGACGGACCGTTGTAGGATTCTGCTTCCTTAAATGCCTTTAAGCACTGGTTGTAGTTAGCACCCATAGCTACCTGTGCTGTGTAAACATAACCGTAGCTCATAGCCATTGCAGCAAGGTCTTTCTTCTTTGTTGTCTTACCACCGGCTGCAAACTGTGCAATAGCACCGATTGGAGAAGCCTTGGAAGCCTGTCCGCCTGTGTTGGAGTAAACCTCTGTATCGAATACAACAATGTTTACATTCTTGCCGGATGCGATAACATGGTCAAGTCCACCGTAACCGATGTCGTAAGCCCAGCCGTCGCCACCGAAGATCCACATTGACTTCTTAGCAAGGGAATCCTTTTCAGCAAGTGTCTTGTCGATTGTTTCCTTAAGCTCGCCCTCAGCTGATGTAGCCTCAAGTGCAGAGATAAGAGCGTCTGTTGCAACTCTTGACTTACCTGAATCGGTAAGTGTTGCCTTATATTCGCTGATAGCTGTCTTAAGAGCCTCATCAGCAGTCATTTCGTCAATCTTATCAACATAACCAACAAGCCTGTCCTGAATTGCCTGCTGACCAAGTGTCATACCAAGACCAAACTCTGCGTTATCTTCAAAGAGGGAGTTGTGCCATGCAGGACCAAAGCCCTTCTTGTTAACTGTATATGGTGTTGCAGGAGCAGAACCACCCCAGATTGATGAACAACCTGTTGCATTTGCAATGAACATTCTGTCACCAAAGAGCTGTGTTGCAAGCTTTGCGTATGGTGTTTCACCACAGCCTGCACAAGCGCCTGAGAATTCAAGGAGAGGCTGTTTGAACTGTGCGCTCTTAACAGTTGCGTCTGTTGCAACCTCAGGCTTGTCGGAAGTTGTGATAGCATAGTCAAATACTTCCTGCATTGGTCTTTGAGAGTCGATTGGCTTCATAACAAGTGCCTGGTTGTCAGGCTTTTTGTTACCAAGACAAGACTTAACGCAAGCACCACAACCTGTACAGTCAAGTGTTGAAATAGCCATAACAAACTTCATACCGTTTGCAGGGCGCATATCAGCAGACTTTGTATTTGCAGGAGCAGCGGCAAGCTCTTCCTCTGTCATAGCGATTGGACGGATAACAGCGTGAGGACATACCATTGAACAGATGTTACACTGTACACAGGCTGTTGGGTTCCATTCAGGAACGTCAACTGCAATGCCTCTCTTTTCGTAAGCAGCGGAGCCCTGTGGAGCTTCACCGTCAACATAATCCATAAAAGCAGAAACAGGGAGCTTGTTGCCCTTGTATGCGTTAACAGGGTTAAGGATTGTGTTAACATAGTCAACAACTTCTTTTCTGCCTTCTGTAACAACTGTCTCAACTGTTTCGTCAACAGCGTTTGCCCAGTCAGCAGGAACATCAACCTTAACAAAGCTTTCCATACCCATATCAATAGCCTTGTGGTTCATATCTACAATAGCCTGACCCTTTTTGCTGTATGACTTTGTAGCAGCGTCCTTAAGGTACTGCTTTGCGTCGTCAGCAGGGATAATGTCGGCAATCTTGAAGAATGCAGACTGGAGAATTGTGTTGATTCTAGTGCCAAGTCCAATTTCCTTACCAAGCTTAATACCGTCAATGGTGTAGAAGTTGATGTGCTTGTCTGCAATCATCTTCTTCATTTTAGCTGGGAGTCTTTCAGAAAGCTCTTCGCCCTCCCAAGGACAGTTAAGCAGGAATGAACCGCCGTCCTTAAGGTCTTCAACAATCTCATACTTATCAACATAGGATGGATTGTGGCAAGCTACGAAGTCAGCCTTTGAAATATAGTAGGTGGATTTGATTGGCTGGTCACCGAAACGAAGGTGAGAAACCGTAAGTCCACCGGATTTTTTGGAGTCGTATGCAAAGTAGCCCTGAGCATACATATCTGTGTGGTCGCCGATAATCTTGATGGAGTTCTTGTTAGCGCCAACAGTACCGTCAGCACCAAGACCCCAGAACTTACAAGAGGTTGTACCCTTTGGAGTTGTGTCAGGATTTTCAACGATAGGAAGTGAAAGGTTTGTAACATCGTCAACGATGCCGATTGTAAATCTTCTCTTAGGTGAAGGTGACTCAGCGTTTCTGTAAACAGCAACGATGTCGCCAGGTGTTGTATCCTTAGAACCAAGTCCGTAACGGCCAGTAAATACAGATACATTAGCAAACTCAGAAGCATTAATAGCTGCAAGTACATCAAGGTAAAGTGGTTCGCCGATTGAGCCGGGTTCCTTAGTTCTGTCAAGAACAGAAAGTGTCTTTACTGTCTTTGGCAGTTCGGAGAGGAGATAGTCGGCAACAAATGGTCTGTAAAGGTGAACCTTCAAAAGACCAACCTTTTCTCCTGCTGCGTTAAGGTAATCTACAACTTCTTCTATACAGTCACAAACAGAACCCATAGCAACGATAACATGCTCTGCGTCCTCTGCGCCGTAATAGTTGAATGGTTTGTAGTTTGTACCAAGCTTTGCGTTAACCTTGTTCATATATTCAACAACTACTTCTGGAATAGCATCGTAATATTTGTTACAAGCTTCTCTTGCCTGGAAGAAGATGTCGTCGTTCTGTGCTGTACCACGGATATGTGGATGCTCTGGGTTAAGTGAACGCTTTCTGTAAGCTTCAACAGCGTCCCAGTCAAGCATATCACCCAAATCTTCGTAATCCCAGTATTCAATCTTCTGAATTTCGTGAGATGTACGGAAACCGTCAAAGAAGTGCAGGAAAGGAACAGAGCCCTTTATTGTTGCAAGGTGAGCAACTGCAGCTAAGTCCATAACCTCCTGTGGGTTGTTGGAGCAAAGCATTGCGTAACCTGTCTGACGGCATGCGTAGATGTCGGAATGGTCACCGAAGATAGAAAGTGCGTGGCTTGTAAGAGCACGAGCTGATACATGGATAACAGATGGCAAAAGCTCACCTGCCATCTTGTACATATTTGGAATCATAAGTAGCAGGCCCTGGGATGCTGTGTATGTAGTTGTAAGAGCACCTGCTGTAAGAGAGCCATGAACTGCACCGGCTGCACCGCCTTCACTCTGCATCTCTGTAACCTGAACTTCTCTTCCAAAGAGGTTCTTTCTGCCGGCTGTTGCATACTTATCTGTTTCGTCAGCCATAACAGAGGATGGTGTAATAGGATAGATAGCAGCTACATCTGTAAAAGCATAGGACACATGAGCCGCAGCACTGTTACCATCCATTGTTTTCATTTTTCTTGCCATTGGATTTTTCCTCCTTAAATATATGTGCACTCTCACAGCCTTGCTGCGAGAATAGCAAAAATGCACAAAATTAGTTTAGATAAAGATACCTAATGTATCATTTTTATGCTATCACTTTTTTGCGAAAAAGTAAAGTAAAAAACTCAAATTATTTGACAAATATTCGTTTTTTATGTACACTCAATGTGGTAAGGCAAAAAATAGTTTAGAAATGTTTATTATATGTAAATTTAAAGTAAAATATTACATCTATGTGAAAGGATTGAATGCTAAATGCCTGATGACGCGGGTGGCTCTAAGAAATCATTTTTTGATAAAATTTTTGGTGGAAAAAACAAAGCAGAGGAAGAGCATAAAACCGAGGAGGAAATCCTGAGCCTTGTAGATGAGGGCAGAGAAAAGGGTTACTTTAAGGACGAAACAAAAAGCTTTATTGAAAATATCTTTGACTTTGACGACACAACTGTGTCTGAAATCATGACTCATCGTACAGAAATGACTGCAGTGGAGGACACAGACCCTCTTGACAAGGTTGTAGCTGTAGCCATAGAAAGCGGACATTCCAGAATACCTGTTTTCCACCAGGATATTGACAACATTGTAGGTATTCTTTATGTAAAAGATTTGCTGAAATTTGTTTGTTCCAGCGTACCTGAGGACTTTAAAATAACAGACATTACAAGGGAAGTTCCCTGCGTTCCTCGCAGTAAAAACCTGAGTCAGCTTTTTGCCGAGATGACAAAAAAGAAAATTCAGCTTGCAATTGTGGTTGACGAATACGGTGGCACAGAGGGGCTTATCACCCTTGAGGATCTTATTGAGGATATTATGGGCAACATTCAGGACGAGTATGACAACGAGGACGAGGAAGGTCAAAAGCTTTCCGAAAATAAGTTCACCGTTGACGGTGCAATGCTACTGGACGATGTAAGCCAGCTTATCGGATATAATTTCCCCGAAACGGACTGCGACACCATAGCAGGCTTTATATTGGAAAAGACAGGGGAGGTTCCAACCGAGGGCCAGCATCCTGTTGTGTATGAGGACAACTTAAAGCTTACTGTGCTGAAGGTTGAAGACAGAAGAATTGCGCAGATTATGATAGAAAAGGATATTGCAAACGGCTAAATAGGTCAGATTATTTATGTACAATAAAATATCCAATCTAACTTTATATATCAAAACACAGTAAATATCACAAAAGTGTAATGGGGTGGAATATGGATGGAAAGTAAGATAAAAACAAAAAGAAATGGAGAAATTGAATTTTGGCGTGCAGTTTTCTGTATGATTGTATTCATTTTTCATATCAGCCTTGATTTCAATTCTTCGACTACCATATTTAAAATGGGTCAAATAGGTGTGGAATTTTTCTTTCTTGTATCGGGACTTTTTATGGCAAGGTCAATTGATATGAAAAAAGATACCGAAAGTAAAGAACCGTTGGGCTTTGAAAGCCTAAAATTTGTTATAAAAAAATATGTAGCATTTTTTCCATACCATTTGTTTGTTTTTATTGCTGGATTTATTATCTATATTCAAAGATTCAATTTGGATTTTTTAGGATTTTGCGAAAAGGTGCTGTTTGTTATTCCTCAATTTTTCCTTGTGCATCTCAGCGGAATGATTTCAGAAACAAAAATAGTTAGTGTTGAATGGTATCTTTCCTCAATGTTGATTGCAATGCTGATTATGTATCCGCTAATGAGAAAGTTTTATGATATGTATGTTCATGTAATCGCACCGCTATCCAGCCTTGCAATTATGGGAATGTCATATGTTAAGAGAGGAACTCTTTTAGGAGCTTATCAATGGGACGGCATTACCACATGGGGAGTGTTTAGAGCAATTTTCATTATGAATCTTGGCTGTATTGCATATGAAATTGCAAAATATATTACAGCAAAAAAACTTACCTCCTTTTCAAAGATAACACTTTCGCTGTTGTGTCTTTTTGGATATGTGGCAACAGTATTTTTTGTAAATTTTCAGCTTAACGAAAAGATTAGATATTCTCTTGTTTTAATTCTTATGTTTTCTGTTGCGGTATCTTTTTCCGGTATTAATTTTTACGGAAAGATTTTTGATAACGGATTTTGCAGATACATAGGGAAACTAACACTGCCTATGTACCTCAACACCAATATAATTCGGTATATACTTGTAAATACAGGGTTGACAGAGTTGAGGTATCGTTATTTTCTTCTCGTTGCAATTGCCTTAAATTTCGCTTTGTCGGCAGTCCTTATGTTTGTGGTTGAAAAAATTATCAGAAATAAAAATTTACGAAAAAAACACAACACAGGAAAATATGGTGTAAACGCTTAGGATTTATACATAATTAATTTTTGTTTATTTATATTGATAAAGATTAAAAAGACTCTCTTTACGAGAGTCTTTTGTATTGTGATTATGAAAAATAACAGGTTAGTGATATAATACTTTCTTATAATGAGAAAAAAACGGAAAGAGTTGTGGTGTATGTTGGATATTCGTGAAATGAGACAGAATGAATTTGACAAGGTGTTTGAAATATTAAGGGATAGCTTTCCCGCAGATGAATACAGAACATATGATGAGCAAAAGAAGTTGCTTAACAACCCCTTGTACACAGTTTATGTATTGCCCCATTCAGAATACGATGACATAATGGCGTTTATTACTGTGTGGCAGTTTGAGGACTTTGCATATGTTGAACATTTTGCTGTCGGTCCACGCTATCGCAATCAAAATCTAGGTTCAAAAATTATTAACAAGGTTGTGGGAATGCTGTCCTGCCCCGTTTGTCTTGAAGTTGAGTTGCCAACAACAGATAACGCAAAAAGACGGATTGAATTTTACAAACGAAATGGTTTTTTCTTTAACCACTACACGTATGTTCAGCCACCCTTCTCAAGGGACAAAAATCCCATTCCCCTTGCTATAATGACATCTGGGGGAAGCATTGAAAAAGCGGAATTTGAAAAAATTAAGGCTGTTCTTTACAAAGAAGTATATAAGGTTGAAGTTATGTAAGAAGAATATTTTAAGTAATATAGAATCCCTGCTGTTGAAGACTGAAAATGTCTGACAGCAGAGATTTATTTAGGTTGTATTTTATGTATTAATTTCTTTCAGCACTTCCCCCACCTTTTTGTGAATAACAAGGTCTGCCTTTTGGTCGGCAGAGGTTTGAGTGAGGTTGATAAGAACCAAATTATTACCCTTGAAAAATTTAATAAACCCGGCGGCAGGGAAAACTGCAAGGCTTGTGCCTGCGATAATCAATGTGTCCGCTTCTGAAATAGCCGTCAAAGCGCCGGCTACTGTGTGGTCGTCAAGGCCCTCCTGGTAAAGTACAACATCCGGCTTTATAATTCCGCCACACTCTGTACATCTTGGTATGCCGTCACTGTCCTTTATAAACTTAGGGTCAAAAAATTTGTGACAATTTATGCAGTAGTTTCTATGTATGCTGCCATGCAGTTCATAAACTGTATGGCTACCTGCTTTCTGGTGCAGACCGTCAATGTTCTGGGTGACAACCGCCGACAGCTTGCCCGAATTTTCAAGCTGTGCAAGTTTTTTGTGGGCAATGTTTGGCTGTGCGTCAAGTATGAGCATTTTGTCACGGTAGAAGTCATAAAAATCCTCTGTCTTTGAGAAGAAAAAATCGTGGCTTATAATCTCCTCGGGAGGGAATTTGTACTTCATATTGTACAGTCCGTCAACAGAGCGAAAGTCGGGAATTCCGCTTTCGGTGCTTACTCCTGCACCACCAAAGAATACAATGTTATGACTGTTGTCAATAATCTGCTGAAGTTTTTCTATATCCGTCATTTTATCACCCCAAAATTGTCAAATTAAAACTATATATTAATTAAGTTTAATTCCTGCAAAGTATTCGTCCAAAAGGTCACAGCTGTCGTTAAGCTTGTTAATCTCTTTTCCTGTTAAGGAAAGCTCAATAAGGGATTTTACACCGTCCTTGTTGATAATTGCAGGATTCCCCAAAAATGTTTCCTGCCTGCCGTAGCTTCCGTTGAGCTTGCAGGAAACTGTAAGGACAGAGTTTTCATTCTCCAGAATTGCACGACAGATTTGAACAATCGCCATACCAATTCCATAGTAGGTTGCACCTTTGGCATCAATAATTCGGTAGGCGGAGTTCCTGACCTCCTCCTCAATTTTAATAAGGTCGGACATATTGTATAGCTGTGGATTGTCAAGGAGGACATCGTTAACGGGTTTTGTAGATAATAGTGCCTGACTCCACGGAACAAACTCTGTGTCGCCGTGTTCACCCATAACATAGGCATGAACACTTCGTGGGTTTATATCAAAGTATTCCCCCAAAAGGTATCTCAGCCTTGCCGAATCAAGGGTTGTGCCTGTTCCAAGTACCCTGCCAATAGGGAATCCTGACAAATGTGAAGTTACCCTTGTCATTATGTCAACGGGATTTGTTGCAACGAGGAAAATTCCGCCAAATCCGCTTTCGCATATGGGGTTGACAATGGACTGAAAAACCTGTGTGTTGCGATTGAGCAGGTCAAGCCTTGTTTCGCCCTTTTTCTGGGGAACACCGGCGCAGATAACCACAATGTCAGCGTCGTTGCAATGGTTGTAATCCCCTGCATAAATTTTCATTGATGACCTTGAAAAAGCAAGTCCGTGGTTTAAATCCATTGCCTCACCCACGGCACGCTCTTTGTTAATGTCAATCAAAACAAGCTCGTCGCACAAATTTTGATTCAGGGCGGCATAGGCAAAGCTCATTCCAACCATTCCTGTGCCAACAAGAACTATTTTTTTCATTAATATTCATCCTTTATATAATAACATATTTTTCCTAAATTTTAAAGGTTTCAGCGCTTTTTTCATTGATAAGAATTGTAAGTGGTGGTATAATAATCGGTGGAAATATTGATTTTAATCAGTATTTCCGTATTGGAGATGGAACAATGAGTGAATTTTTCTGGATTTTCAGAATCAAATTGAAGCGTATCGGACTGTATGCCGGTATTTTTATAAAGTGGCTGATAATTGCATCAATCACCGGAGCATTGGGCGGTGCTGTGGGAACTGTATTCAATAAGGGTATATCCTACGCTACTTCCCTTCGTCAGGATTTCCCATGGTTGTTACTGCTTATGCCTTTTTTGGGGCTTATAATTGTTTTAATGTACGAAAAGGCTAACCTGTCCCGTGACGGAGGAACAAACTTGATATTACACTCTATCAGACACCTTAAAGGTGTTCCCATTATCATTGCACCTTTGATTTTTGTCAGCACAATAATCACACACTTGGTGGGAGGTTCTGCCGGCAGAGAGGGTGCCGCCCTCCAGCTTGGCGGAAGCATAGGCGCCCAGGTGGGCAAGTTTTTCCGACTTGATATAAAGGATATGAATGTTGCGGTAATGTGCGGTATGGGCGCACTGTTTTCATCCCTTTTCGGCACACCCCTTACAGCGGCATTTTTTGCAATGGAGGTTATTGCGGTTGGAGTGCTGTACTATTCGGCATTCGTCCCCTGTGTGGTGTCAAGCCTTGTGGCTTTTGCAATAAGTTATTTGCTTGGTGGATCTTCTGATAATTATAATTCACCAAAAGTGCCTGATTTATCCCTCGTTCATATGTTTCAGGTCGGAGTTCTTGCAATTTTGTGTGCAGGTGTGAGCATACTCTTTTGTCTTGCGTTAAAATATTCAAAAGAGGGAGCACAAAAATTAATTAAAAACCCATATATCCGTATGCTTGCCGGTGGAGGACTTTTTATTCTTCTCGTGGTGATTTTCGGCGACAAATATACAGGTCTCGGAAGTGTAACAATAGATACAGCGGTCAACCACGGCAAGGCGACATATTACGATTTTTTACTTAAAATGGTATTTACAGCTTTGACAATGGCTATCGGATTTAAGGGTGGCGAAATTGTGCCAACTTTGTTTATCGGTTCAACCTTTGGCTGTGCTGTTGCACCTCTGCTGGGAATAGACCCTACATTTGGTGCAACTGTAGGTATAGTTGCAGTATTTTGCGGAGTTGTCAACTGTCCTATTGCTTCGGTAATGCTTAGTATAGAGCTTTTTGGCAGTGAGGGTATATCATTTTTTGTCGTTGCGGTGTGTATAAGTTATATGCTGTCGGGATATTACAGCATATATAGCAGTCAGCGTTTTGCCTACAGCAAGCTTCACGCAGAATATGTAAATATGAAAGCTAATTAATGGAAATGGAGAGAAGAAAGATGATAAAGAATATATTTTTTGACCTTGACGGTACTATGCTTCCAATGAATATGGAAAAATTTATGAAGCTGTATTTTACTTCTTTGGCAGAGTCAGTGTGTCCATATGTTGGTATGGAACCAAAAACTCTGCAAAAGTCAGTTTTGGCAGGACTTGAGGAGATGTACAAGAATGACGGCTCAATAACAAACAAGATGTGCTTTTGGAACAAGGTTGCTACCATTGTAGGGCCGGATATTATCAATCAAATCCCTGTTTTTAACGGATATTACGAAAACGAGTTTATACTCACAAAGGAGGCAACCTCGGAAAGTCCATATCCGCAAAAGATTGTGGAGGTGCTGAAAAACAAGGGATACACCTTGGTTATGGCGACTAACCCATTTTTCCCAAAAGTTGCAACAGAGAGGAGAGTAAAGTGGGCAGGTCTTAACAAGGATGATTTTAAGTTAATCACCACATATGAAACATCAAAGTACACAAAGCCTAACCCAAATTATTTTGCCGAAACCTGTAAAATGGCTGAGTGTTTGCCGGAGGAAACACTTATGGTGGGCAATGATGTTGACGAGGATATGAGCAGTAGTAAAATCGGTATGGACACATACCTTGTAACGGACGACCTTATCAACAGGCACAATGCGGACATTTCCTCATACAAAAAGGGAACTATGAAGGACTTTTACGAATTTTGCTGTGAACTTCCAAGCCTAAAGGATTAGAGCAAGACTTTACTTTTGCAAAAATGTAAAGGATAAGAAAATGGAGAACATAAAATGAAATACGATTTAATTGCCCTTGATATGGACGGCACTCTGTGTAACGACGAGAAGAAAATTCCAAAGGAAAATATTAACGCTATTATGGAAATGCAAAAGCAGGGTAAGACGGTGGCTATCGTAACCGGCAGACCCGAAAGCGGTATTCTGCCTTTTATAAAGGATTTAAGGTTAGAAGAATTTGGCGGATATGTAGTTTCCTACAATGGGGGAAGAATTTACAATGTAAAAGAGGATAAAATCCTTTACAACTGTCCTTTTCCAAAGGAGTTTTTGAGGGAAATTTTTGATATAGTTGGTGACAGCAGTATCACAGTAACCTCACCTCTTGACAAAAAGATTGTGGCTGGTAACAGCCTTAACGATTATTCCTACACAGAGGCAAACATTGTTGGACTTCCCTTTGAATTTGTTGATGATTTTGTAAAGCTGGATGTGGCTATGAACAAGCTCCTCCTTGTTGATGACCCTGCTGTTATCGAAAAATATCTCCCTGTTTTGCAAAAGACATTTGAGCCAAGGCTACATGTATTCTTAAGTGAGCCTTTTTTCCTTGAGATTACCCCGGCAAATGTAAACAAAGGTCAGGGACTTCACGCTCTTGCAGAAATAACAGGTATTCCTGTTTCAAAAATGATTGCCATGGGCGACAGCTATAATGATATAGAGATGCTTAGAGAGGCAGGGCTTGGCGTTGCAATGAAAAATTGTAAAGAGGGCGTAGAAAAGTACGCAGACATCACCACCGTTTCAAATAATGAATGCGGTGTTGCAAAAATCATCAAAGAGTATATTATTTAGAAATACTTTATTCATACTATATTCACAAGTTGGGGAATATAGCCAAAATAGAGGGCTAAAAATTGGCACCACAAACAGATTAAATTTCCGTTAAAGAAAATTAATCTGTTTTTTTCATTTTATAATGTAAGAGTATGAATTTGTTTTTTAAAAGGGAGAATGTAGCTTATGAAAAAACTTATTGCTATCCTTCTGGTTCTTGTTATGGCGATGTCCGTAGCCGGTATTTCGGTATCTGCCGCACAGACAAGTGACCAGTCAAACGGTGCCTCTGCCGGTGAAAGTACAGGGGCGACCGGCATAACCGTCCACTACTATACAGAAAAGGGTACACCAACTGTTTATTATTGGAACTCACTTCCAAGTAATATTTTAACAGACTATCCCGGTCCTAAGATGACAAGTGAGGGTGACAACTACTATAAGTACACCTTTAACAATGTCACAAAGATTAACATGCAGTTTGTTGACAGCGACGGAACACAGAGTGCCGAGCTCACAAGAAATACAGACAGCGGTAACAATGAATTCTGGTACAAAAACAACCGTTGGTACAACAAATTGCCTACCACAGCAGATACAGAGAGAACAGACCTTCGTGAGGACAGCATCTACTTTGTTATCACCACAAGATTTTATGACGGTGACACAGGCAACAATGTTCACTGCTGGGATGACAGTAAGGCAAACAATCCGGACTCTGACCCTGCATGGCGTGGCGACTTTAAGGGATTAATCCAAAAGCTTGACTACATCAAGGCTCTTGGATTCTCAGCAATCTGGATTACCCCTGTTGTTGAAAATGCTTCCGGCTATGACTACCACGGTTACCACGCATTTGACTTCAGCAAGGTTGACCCAAGATATGAGTCAAGCGACACTTCATATCAAGACCTTATTGACGCAGCTCACGAAAAGGGTCTTAAAATCGTACAGGATGTAGTTTGGAACCACACAGGTAACTTTGGTGAAGCTTTCCTTGCACCAATGTTCACAAAGGATTACGATAACCTTGATTCCGTTGATTGTATGAAAGTTATCAATGGATCAACACTTAACAAAGTCTATCCTAATTACGATTCTGAAAAAGACCAGTATCAGGCAAGACTTGCTATTATGAAAGAGGACGCTAACGACACCAACCATTACTATCACCACGACAAGTCCCTGAGCTACGGCTCATATACAGAGCAGACAGGACAGATGGCAGGCGACTGTGTTGATATTAATACAGAAAATCCAACAGTTGCAAAATACATTACAGACAGCTACAAGCAGTATGTTGATATGGGCGTTGACGCATTCCGTATGGATACAGAAAAGCACATCAACCGTTGGACACTTAACAACGCTTACTTCCCTGTATTTACTCAATACAAGAACTTCCACATCTTTGGTGAGGTTTGCGCAAGATATCACGGTGCTTACAACGAGGGCGGTTCATCTGACTCCTGCTTCTTCTACACATGGAAAGAAACAGACAGCGGTTGGACAAACAACTGGAGCAATTCCGGATGGCAGTCAAACTATGATAACTCTGTAAAGCACTATCAGGCTTATCAGAACAGAGACTTCAAAGAGACAAGCACAAATGCAAACCTTAACGGTATTAGTTACCACACACCTGACTACAGCAAAGCAAACGGAACAAGTACAATCGACTTCCCAATGCACTGGGCATTTAAGAATGCAAGCGAAGCTTATAGAGAGGCTTGTAGTGAGGATTCTCTGTACAATGACGCAACTTGGGTAGTTACCTATGTTGACTCCCACGACTACGGTCCTGACGGACAGGAAAAGACACGTTATCAAGGCGGTACACAGGCTTGGGCTGAAAATATGAACCTTATGTTCACATTCCGTGGCATTCCTTGTATCTACTATGGTTCAGAAGTTGAATTCAAGAAAGATGTTCCTATTGATGTTGGTCCTAACTCTCCGCTTGAGCAGACTGGTCGTGCATACTACGGTAGCTATCTTGAGGGTAATGTTACAGCAAGTGACTATGGTAAGTATTCAGCAAGCGGTACAGTATCAACCACTCTTAATTCTACACTCTCACAGCATCTCAGGAAACTGAATATGATTAGAAGAGCTATTCCTGCTCTCCAAAAGGGTCAGTACACCAACTCTTCAACCTATGTTGACGGTAATATGGCTTATATCAGAAGATACACTAGTGCTGACGAGGGCGATTCACTTGCTTGTGTTACACTAAGCGGAAGTGCTACATTTAAGAATATCCCTAACGGTACATATATTGACGCTGTAACAGGCGACACAAAGACTGTTACCAACGGCACACTTTCTGTAAGCAGTCTTGGACAGGGTAATATGAGAGTATATGTATGCTGTGCATCCGGCTTTAACGGTATTTCCGGTGCTATCGGCGACACAGGTCTTACATACCTCAAATAATTGCTGAATTAAGGCAAAATATTGACTGCATAGTATCAGTAAACAAAAAGATAACCGAGTAATCCGGTAATGGATTACTCGGTTTTTTGCAGTTAATTCACAGTTAAGTTGATTTCACAAAGGCTCTATGGGAGGAGTATTACCTTAGCAAGGAATTACCCCTCAAAGAGCTCCGGATGCATACGGGCATAGTGGAAAATATATTGCTGTGCAATGCCGGCATATTCTCCAAAATCCTCACCTGTCATTCCGGGGAAAAGCCTTTCCATAGCTCTGCGCATCCATACATCAATGGGGAAAGCCTCAATTCGGTGCATACCAAAGAGTAGTGTGCAGTCGGCAACCTTGTTACCAACACCCTTGATTTTGCACAGCTCTGCCTGTGCCTCATCATATGGAATTTCCTTGCATTTTTCAAGGTCAACCTCCCCCTGTGCCACCTTTTTCGAGGCATCTATTATGTACTTGTTCCTAAATCCGGCACGAAGTGGCGCAAGGTCGTCGGGGGTCAGCTTTGACAGTGTTTCGGCTGTGGGAAAAGTGTAAAAATCAGTATCACCGATTTTTTCTCCAAAAGTGGTGCAAAGCCTGTCAACAATCCCTTTAATCCTTTTAATGTTGTTGTTTTGGCTGATGATAAAGGTGCATAGCGCCTCCCAAGGTTCCTGCCTTAGTATTCTTATTCCCGGCGCATAGGAGGAAGCCTCTTTCAGCACAGGATGAATTTCTCCGATGCTTTCCCTGATGCTGTCATAGTCCAAATCAAGGTCAAAGTATTTTCTCCATATTTCTTCAAAGTCCTGTTCGGTTGTATTTTCAATATGTAAATCCCCGTTTTGCATAGATACGGTGACAAGTTTTTCATAGGCAACTCCGGTAAAAGAGCCGTCACCGTTTTCTCTCCATCTAAAGGACTGACCGCAGTCAAGTGTTTCTCCCAAATCAAGAGAGGTTACATTTTTCACAACGATTGTACCGTCTTTATAGCTGTAGTCCATACTCTAAACCCCCTGTGTTTTTATATATTATATCACCTTTTAAGGCAGTTAGGAAGAAAATTTATTTTCCTGTTTTCACACAGGTTAGTATGTGTTATAATGTAATTAGTAAAATGTGGTGGTGTTTTAAATGAAAGAGGATATACGCACAATTCCTATTAATGATATTTTTTCGGAGAAAAAGGGATGTCCTTTTTGTACAATGGAAAAAATGCTTGAAAAAAATCAGGTGGCTTACATTGTGGGTGACGCAATGATGGAGCCAAACACAAGGATAGAAACAAATAAAAAGGGCTTTTGCCACAGGCACTTTTCTATGATGACAAAGGAGGGCAACAAGCTACCAAATGCCCTGATTTTGGAAAGTCACCTACAGGAGATTATTGATTCTCTGCCAAAGGGTAAAAAGCCGGATAAAAAGTTCCTTGCAAAGGTAAACGAGCTTACAAATAGCTGTTATGTGTGCGACAGAATAGAAAATAATATGAACCATTTAATTCAAATTGTGCTGACGGAATGGAAAAAAGGCAACGAATTTGAAAACCTCTACCGTGGACAGGAATTTGTATGCCTTGAGCATTACGGTAAGGTGATAGAGGTTGCAAACAGCAACCTAAGGGGAAGTACACTTACGGACTTTTACGATGCCACAACAAGCCTGTTTAAAAATTATCTCCAAAGCTTAAAGGAGGATGCAACCTACTTTTGCAGTATGTTTGACTACCGCAGTCAGGGCAAGGACTGGGGCAAAAGCATTGATGTTATAGAAAGAAGTATTGAGTTTTTAACAAAGGAAAAACCATAAATTAAGACTTTTTCAATATGTTTATCAAATAAAAAGCCAAAAGGATCAATCCTCTTGGCTTTTGCTTTATGCATTGTTATTTAACATTAACCTTAAGTTTCAGAGTTTTAACTCCGTTAACCTTGATTTTTAGTGTTGTTGTACCTTTTTTTAGCCCTTTAATTTTAAGTGTTTTGGCGTTTGTCTTTGATATGATTTTAGCAACCTTTGTGCCTATGTATTTGTTGTTAATTGATGAAACTTTACCGCTTAGCTTTACTGTTGTTGTTTTTCCTTTCTTAACATTTACAGTTGTTTTAGAAAGCTTAGGGGCAGTCGTAACAAATACCTTACAGCAAAGTTTTTGGCCTGTTGTCAGGGTTGCTGTTATTGTTGCTGTGCCTTTGTTAAGCGCAGTTATTTTTCCATTATTGACAACCGCAACATTCTTGTTTGAGGTACTCCAAGACTTTGCTGTGCCACCAACTACCTTAATAGTTTTGTTTATGCCTGATTTCAGGCTTGCTGTTGTAAAAACAAGGGGTGGAGAATTTACAACAGTTACCTTGCAAGAAAGTTTTGCCCCCGTTATTAATGTTGCTGTTATTGTAGCTGTTCCTTTGCCAACAGCGGTTACCTTGCCGTTGTTAACAGTAGCAACATTTTTGTTGGAGGTGGACCAAGATTTTGCTGTGCCTTCTACAACGCTTATAACCACACTTGTACCCACTTTTAAGTTTATATTTGAAGAAGTATTTTCAGGTGCTACCGGTTTTTTCGTTGCAACTACTTTAACAAACATACTTCCTGATGGCATATATTTAAAAGTAACAGAACCGTCCTCGTTTTTTGTTAAGTTTTCTGAATAGTCTTCAGCCAACATATCTTCTTCGCTATAATCGGAACCGTTAACAGGTTCACCAAAATAGTTTACATTATAATAAAGATGTGCACAGGTTCTGACAGCCGTAATTTCTTTTATTTCATAGCCCTCTTTTGGTGTAAAGGTTTCTTCAAAGTAGAAATCTCCATTTGGCAAATAAATCTCTTCACAGCCATAGTTCTTTACATTAGGCATATCAGATTCTACATTTTCTAAAACCCTTACAATTTCTCCATAACCATTATCATCTATTAAACTTCCATAATATTTATTTGTTGTGTAGGCAGAAATATATAGGTTGCCGGTAACCTGCTCAATGTCAACAGACAATGTATAGGTGTCAACAATCGTTGGCTTTACAATAGTTCCATCATCCATAATTGCCCCGACTTTTATATCCCCTGTTCCGGATTTGTTTTCTATGGATATTGTTGTTGAGTAACTGTCGCCCTTTTTGACTTCAAGGGAGGTATTACTGATGACAGCGTTTGTTTTGTTGAGTATTGTAACAGAGTATGTATCTTCCTCTGTGGTTTCAGCACTGACCATAGGCAAAGCAGTGATAGTCATTGACAGTATTAATACCAAAGCTAGCGTTACTGATAATAACTTTTTCATACTTTGCCCCCCCTTAAATACAAATAAAACAATAAAAACATTTTTCTACTCTTATTTTGACCTAAAATATATTAAAAGTCAATAATTTTTTCATATTATTTAGACTGTTTTTGGTTGTGTTTGATTATGTATCGGAGAATTATAAAAAACGAGAAAGAATAGTATCAACACTAATTGGAAATGATTTCTCCCGGACTTGAAATGACCCACATCAATATTTTGTAATGAAAGTTTCAAGATAAGTAATAATATTTTTTATAATTCCGCTGAATAAAATAAATAATGTGGTTATGTGATAAAATTACTACTATATATTGATTATTTCCCAATGGAGGTCAATTAAATGTCAAATGTGAGAAGAATTTTTGTAGAAAAAAAGGACGGCTTCAACATTGAAGCAAAGCAGATTCTTTGGGACTTGCGCCACAATCTTGGTGTTCGTGCCTTAACTGACCTAAGATTTGCCAACAGATATGATGTTGACGGTCTTTCTGACGAGGAGTTTGCAAAGGCAAAGTCAGCTGTATTTTCCGAACCTAATCAGGATATTGTTTATGACGAAGAATTTCCTGTTGAAGAAGGTTGGAAGGTTTTTGCTATGGAATATCTCCCGGGTCAGTATGACCAGAGGGCAGACTCCGCCTCACAGTGTGTACAGCTTTTAACAGCAGGAGAAAGACCACAGGTTGTTTCAGCCAAGGTGGTTGCCCTTAAGGGTGACATCACAGAGGAAGATGTTGAAAAAGTAAAATCATATATGATTAACCCTGTTGAAAGCCGTGTGGCTTCCCTGGACAAGCCTGAAACACTTGATGTTCCTGTTGAGGTTCCTGAGAATGTAGCAAGAGTCACAGGCTTTATCAGCTGGAACGATGAAGAGATGGAAAGCTACTACAACTCAATGGGCTTTGCAATGACTCTTGCTGACCTTAAGTGGTGCAGAGATTACTTCCGCGACACAGAGCACAGGGACCCATCTGTTACAGAACTGAGGGTTATTGACACATATTGGTCCGACCATTGCAGACATACAACCTTCCTCACAAGACTTGACAAGGTTGAAATTGAAAAGAAGGCTCTTTCCAAGGCTATTGAGGACGCTCTTTCTGCTTACTATGAGGCAAGGGACGAGGTTTACGGTAAGGATACAAACAGAAATGTAAGCCTTATGGATATGGCACTTATGGGTATGAAACTTCTCAAAAAGAGGGGTCAGATTCCCGATTTAGACGAAAGCGAAGAAATCAATGCCTGCTCCATAAATGTTCCCGTTACCATTGACGGTGTTACAGAGGAGTGGCTGTTACAGTTTAAAAACGAAACCCACAACCACCCAACAGAGATTGAGCCATTCGGTGGTGCGGCAACCTGCCTTGGCGGTGCAATCCGTGACCCATTAAGCGGTCGTTCATATGTATATCAGGCTATGCGTGTAACCGGCTCCGGCGACCCCACAATTCCCTTTAAGGACACAATGCAGGGCAAACTGCCAACAAGAAAAATCACAACAGGTGCGGCACAGGGATATTCATCCTACGGCAACCAAATCGGACTTGCAACAGGTCAGGTTACAGAGCTTTACGACAAGGGCTATGTTGCCAAGAGAATGGAAATCGGCGCAGTTGTAGGTGCATCTCCAAAGGAAAATGTTGTGAGAGAAGTTCCTGCTCCCGATGATGTAATTGTACTTTTGGGCGGTAGAACAGGTCGTGACGGCTGTGGCGGTGCAACAGGTTCTTCAAAGGCTCACACAGAGGAATCCATTGAAACCTGCGGTGCAGAGGTTCAAAAGGGTAATCCTCCAACAGAGAGAAAAATTCAAAGACTTTTCAGAAACCCTGTTGTTTCTAAGATGATAAAGAGATGTAACGACTTTGGTGCAGGCGGTGTTTGCGTAGCAATCGGCGAGCTTGCAGACGGTCTTACAATCTCCCTTGACAAGGTAACAAAGAAATACGAAGGTCTTGACGGTACAGAGCTGGCTATCTCCGAGTCCCAGGAGAGAATGGCTGTTGTCCTTGACAAGAAGGATGTTGACAAATTTATCGACGAAGCTTTAAAGGAAAACCTTGAGGCAACAGCAGTTGCAGTTGTAACCAAGGAACCAAGACTTGTAATGAACTGGCGTGGCGACACTATTGTTGACATCAGCCGTGAATTTCTTAATACAAACGGCGTAACACAGGTGGCTGAGGCTTACATCACAGCTCCTGATGCAGAGGACTGCTACCGCAACAATGTTCCAAAGGCACTTGAGGGCAAGGATGTTAAGGATGCATTTAAAGCTAACCTTTCAAGACTTGAGGTTTGCTCACAAATCGGTCTTTCAGAGAGATTTGACGCATCTATCGGCTCTGCAACAGTAATTATGCCATTCGGCGGTAAAATGCAGTTAACCCCACAGGAGGCTATGGCGGCAAAGATACCGGTGCTAAAGGGCGAAACAGACGACGCATCTGCAATGTCCTACGGATATATCCCGGGTACATCAAGATGGAGTCCTTTCCACGGCTCTGCCTATGCAGTTGTAGAGAGCACATCAAAGCTCCTTGCCATTGGTGCAAATCCCCTTACAGCAAGACTTACATTCCAGGAATATTTTGAAAGACTTCACGATGTTCCGATTCGTTGGGGCAAGCCTGCCGCCGCACTTCTTGGTGCAATGGAGGCACAGATTAAGCTGGGACTTCCGTCAATCGGCGGTAAGGACTCTATGTCAGGCTCATTTGAGGACCTTGATGTTCCACCAACACTTGTTTCCTTTGCAGTTGCTATGACAAAGGCAAGCAAGACTGTTTCAGCAGAATTTAAGAAGGCAGGTTCAAATGTAATTTATGTTCCTGTTCCCGAAAATAAAGAAACCCTTATGCCAAACTGGGATGCCCTTACAGAGATGTACAAGGCAGTTTACGCAATGTTTGAAAAGGGTGAGGTGCTTTCAGCATCTGTTGTCAAGGAGGGCGGTTGTGCCGCCTCAGTAGCCAAGGCTTGCTTTGGTAATATGCTTGGCTTTGAATTTAAGCCTGACTACACCTACACTATGGAAGAACTGTTTGCGCCAAAGGCAGGTTCATTGATTCTTGAGCTTAAGGACGGTGCAACACTTTCTGATGATGTTCTCCACTACACATTGGGTACAACAACATACAAGGCTGAAATTGTTATTAACGGTGAAAAGCTTAGCCTTGACGAGCTTGTTGAGGAGTGGACTGCTCCACTTGAAAAGGTGTTCCCAACAAAGGCAGAGGTTCCTGAAATCACAGTTGACGCTCCACTTTACACACAGCGCAACACCTCTTCACCTGTAATAAAGACTCCGAAGCCAAAGGTATTCATCCCTTGCTTCCCCGGTACAAACTGTGAAATCGACACAATGAGAGCCTTTGAAAAGGCCGGTGCAGAGGTTGAAATCCTTGTTGTTAAAAACCTTATGCCATCTGACATTGAGGACACAATCAAGGCTATGGAAAAGGGCATTAAGTCAAGCCAGATTATTATGTTCCCGGGTGGTTTCTCCGGCGGTGACGAGCCTGACGGTTCAGGTAAATTCATCGCAACTACATTTAGAAATCCTGTTATCAGCGAGGCGGTTGCTGACCTATTAAACAACCGTGACGGACTTGCACTTGGTATCTGCAACGGTTTCCAGGCACTTATCAAGCTGGGTCTTGTGCCTAACGGTGAAATTGTTGAAATCAAGGAGAATGACCCAACACTAACATTTAACACTATTGGTAGGCATATCAGCCATATGGCTTACACAAGGGTAACAAGCACAAAGTCACCTTGGTTCTCCGGTGTTAATGCAGGTGATGTATTTGCTGTTCCTGTTTCTCACGGTGAGGGAAGATTTGTAGCAACTGACGAAACAGTTAAAAAGCTGATTGAAAACGGACAGGTTGCCACACAGTATGTTGACCTTAACGGTAACCCAAGTCAGGACATCAGATTTAACCTTAACGGTTCTGTATGTGCTATTGAGGGTATCACTTCACCTGACGGAAGAGTTTTGGGTAAGATGGGTCACTGCGAGAGAAAGGGCGACAACCTTTACGCAAATGTTCCTTTTGAAAAGGATATGAAAATATTTGAGTCAGGTGTTAAGTACTTTAAGTAATTAAATATTTAAAATTTGCTTTCTTCATAAACATTCTAAAATATAAAAGGAAACACTGAATAAATCACGTTACACATCTTGTACGCATATTTTCCGCCGATTAGCCCAAAAAATCCTCGTAATACGTCAGTATTCCTGCGATTTTTTGAACTAATCGACAAAAAATTGACTGTACAATCTGTGCAAATGATTTAATCAGTGTTTCCAAAGAAAAGAGCGACTGTCAAGTGACAGTCGCTCTTTCCGTTTATTAGATTGTGGTGTGAGGTAATAAAATATAAATTTTTTTACACCATATTATTCACAAGTTTTTTCTTCATCTTTGTGCCCTTGGTATAGTTGTTACTAAGCTTAAAGAACTTCTTTTTTGCTTTAATCATTTTTTTGATGCTTTTACGTACAGGAGAATTTTTGCAGAATTCATAATCTTGTCTGAGCATAAACTCCAAATCGTAGTAGGCATATCTTCTTATCGGAGTTGGCTCATAGCCTGTAAACTCCTCAATGTAGTTTGTCTTAACTATTCTGCCTGTGTATTCGGGATTATCAAAAAGTTCCTTTGCAGTATAGTGAAATTCGTTTTGTATATCCCTGAGCTGATTTTGAATTTCAAAAAGTTTCAGGCGGTTTTGTTCGCTGTTATCATCAATCTTTTCTGTCTTGATGTTAAGCTCCTTTTCCTTTAATGAGTAAATATCAATTATTGCCTTTGTTATTTTTACAATATTATCCTCAACAGATTTTGTAACCCTGTTTTCCTTTTTCTTAGACATAAAATCACCGCCAAAATAAATAATTAACCTTTGGTTTTTATTGAAAATTCCCTATATTTCTAATATATCACATTGAAAAAATGTTTTCAACATAAAATAAATTATTATCTATAAAAAATTCTTGAATATATAATATCAAAGTGGTATAATCAAAAATAATAAATTAAAATAGG
>JBJEPA010000088.1:0-2054 GCA_051880995.1 Ruminococcus sp. | reverse complement strand
TTGTGTAAAGGGAGGGGGACCGCTTGCGGTGGAGGGTTTGTCCGCAGGCAGTTGTAATTAAGGAAATACTCTGAAAGAAACATAAATTTTTAGTTACAGAAAGCCTCCTTCGGATGAGGGAAGTGGCACGGCTTTAGCCGTGAGGTCAGGAGTGAAAAAGTAGTCAATATATCTTTGTATGTCTTTAGATGTCAAAGTGTGAGTTAAAACAATAAACCGCACCTTAAATAACTTAAAAATCACCTATTTATCTTTTCCACAATTTTTTCAGCACATTTAATTCCGTCAACACCGGCAGAAACTATTCCTCCGGCATATCCTGCACCCTCACCACAGGGGTAAAGCCCCTCTATGCCCAAAGCCTCCATGGTGTCCTTGTTTCGCAAAATCCTTATGGGGGAGGAGCTTCTTGACTCAACGCCTGTAAGGAGTGCGTCATTGTCCATAAATCCATTTAATCTCTTGTCCATTTCTACAATCCCTTGTCGCATAGAGTCAGTTATAAATTCCGGAAGAATATCATCCAGCTCTGCAAATGTAGTACCCGGCTTGTAGCTTGGCAAAATCTCACCAAAGCGGTTGCTTTTCTCTTTTTTCAAAAAGTCACCAACCCTTTGAACAGGTGCGTTGTAGTTACCGCCACCAACTAAAAATGCCTTTTTTTCAATTTCCTCCTGAAAATACATTCCCGCAAGCACATCATCAGAGTCAAAATCATCGGGAGAAACACCCACAAGTAACGCAGAGTTTGAGTTCACTGCATCTCTTGCGTAGTAGCTCATACCGTTGGTAACTACTGTGTTTTCCTCACTTTGAGCGCCCACAACAACTCCGCCGGGACACATACAAAATGTATAAACTCCTCGTCCGTTTCCAAGGTGAGTGCTTAGCTTGTATGGTGCGGCACCAAGCTTTTTCTCCTTGTAAAAGTCGCCATACTGGGAAATGTCAATCTTTTCCCTTAAATGCTCAATCCTTGCCCCAACAGCAAAAGGCTTTGGCTCAATCATAAGACCTTTATTCTTTATCATTCTGAAGGTATCTCTTGAGGAGTGGCCAATGGCTACAATCACATTGTCGCAAAAGATTTCCTTTTCCTGTCCGTCACTTTCCACCACAGCGGAATACACCTTGTTGTCCTTGATTTTTATGTCAGTAAGCCTTGTGCTGAAAAGCACCTTACCGCCAAGACTGATAATTTCCTCTCTGATATTCTTAATGGTGGGTTTCAGCCTGTCAGTACCTATGTGTGGCTTGCTGTCATACAAAATCTCCTGTGGAGCACCGTGACTTACAAATTCCTCAAAAACCTTTCTGATTCGCACATCTTTAGTTCCTGTTGTCAGCTTTCCGTCAGAGAAAGCACCGGCTCCACCCTCACCAAATTGTACATTACTGTTTGTATTTAGTTTTCTGTTGTTCCAAAAATTATCAACATCCCTAGTTCTTTCCTCAACAGATTTTCCCCTTTCAACAAGGGTAACCTCCATCCCTGAACGGGCAAGTATAAGGGATGCGAAAAGTCCCGCAGGTCCTGCACCCACAACAACTGTGTGAGAACTGTTTTTGCAAATTGGCTGAACATATTTGTATTCCTTTGGAACAGTCACCTTTTTGCTTTTTATTTGTTTCAGTACCCTGTTTTCACTCTTCAATTCCACATCAACAGTTGCTAAGAAGTGAACATCATTCTTCTTCCTTGCGTCAATGGACAGCTTATAAAGATTTATGCTTTTGATTTCTTCGCTCTTACACCTAAGCTCTTTCTGAACTTTCGCTCTTAACATTTCATCAGTGTAATTTGGCGGAAGATATATATTGCTTATTCTAATCATTGTGTCTGACCTGCCTTTATTCCCGATGCAAAGGCAAACTGCAGGTTGTAGCCTCCGCAAATTCCGTCAATGTCAAGAACCTCTCCGCAAAAGTAAAGGTTTGGAATATACAAACTTTCCATAGTTTCTATGTTAATTTCACTTCCGGGTATCCCGCCCTTAGTGACCTGGCTTCTGCCAAAGTCATTTTTACCTGTTGCCTTAAAATCAAGATTGTTA
>JBJEPA010000087.1:0-9259 GCA_051880995.1 Ruminococcus sp. | reverse complement strand
ATTGTAGGCATTGTTGCAATAGCCGGTATAGCCGCTTTGGCATATGTTAGTGACGGTGAGCTTTCATCCGGACTATTGTACACAGCAGGTATTTTCACACTCATAAGTGCTGTTGCAGAATTTGTAACAGGTATTATCGGTGTTAAGAACTGCAAAAGACCTGAAAAAGCCGGTGTTTGCATTGGTTGGGGTGTTGTTGTAATTGTTATGGACATTATCGGCAGTATCCTTACAGTAGTTGGCGGAAGCAGTTTCCCTGTTTTCTCATTCCTTTTGGGACTTGTAATGCCTGTACTGTTTATTATCGGCGCTGTAAAGAACAAAAGCGCTGTGTAAAATTATTCGTTTATTTTTGGTTTTTACCATTTAATAAACAAGCCCTAATATCCTTTCAGACTGTAACAGTAATTTTTGAATGAGTCTGAAAGGATGTTTTTGTTAATTTTACTATTTAATTAATATGAGTTTTAGGGGGATTTCTGCAAAAAAGACTATTTGTTAAAAATTGGATTATATGTTTCTACATATAAAATTTTGTCGAAAATTGTGCTGTTTTTTTATAAAAGTAGCCCTATTTTCCCCAAGGGCCCATATATAATTAGCCCTATTTTGCCCTTTGGGCAATAGATATTTACCCCTTGGGATTGTATAATATATTCGCAGATTTATATAAAAGTTAAAAAGGAGAATGTTTATGAAGAAACTATTATCTGTACTACTAACCGCAATAATGCTGACTTCAGCATTTTTAGCAGTTCCTTTGAGTGTGTCTGCAAAAGTCTATGAAAAGGATTCCTTCAAGGATATTGTTCTTGAAATCACCGGCTCAAAGGGAAACGGTCTTGTGGTTGGACAATCAGCAAAGTCACCTGATGGAATTTTCAGTGTTGAAGGCACTGACAGCACAGGTTGCCAATGGGAGATTTGGGGTAACAAAGGTAATTCATCTTACTGGAAAAATTCAGCAGGGGACAAAATGGGCAATGAGGCTGTTACAGAAAGAACATCATACAAGCTTCGCCTTTGTTTAATGCCGGTTCTGGGTGCTGATGACATAGGCTCAGAAGATATGATTAACATTAATGAAGTCAAGTCCATCACCTTTAACGGCAAAAAGCTTTCAACAAGTGAGTACAGCAGAGGCGAGCTTGGATGTTCAATTTATATTGATGTAACATTCTACTATGTCGATATACAGGGCTCTGTTGGTGAGGACCAGACAGGCTATTACCTCCTTGGTGAAAATGTTGATGTTTCTGCACCTGCAAAGGAAGGAAACCACTTTAAGAACTGGGGCGGTACTTACTACACAGGAGCAGGTTCTCAGTCAGTTAATTTCGCTGATGCAACTGCACAGACAACTACCTTTGAGGCTCCTTATTCAAGTATGGGAACAACAGTAACTCCGAATTATGAGGAGCATACATTGGTTGAAAATGTTGTTAAGGCAACTACAACAAAGGACGGCAGGGTAAAATCTGTTTGTACTGGTTGCAACGAAGTACTTTCAGCAGTAGCAATCCCTAGAGTATCTAACATCAAGCTTTCAGCAACAAGCTACATCTATAGCGGAAAGGTAATTACCCCCTCTGTAACTGTTAAAAATATCCAAGGCAGTACCCTCGCAAAAAATACCGACTACACAGTAAGTTATCAGTCCGGCAGAAAAAATGTTGGCAAATATGCGGTAAAGGTTACCCTTAAGGGCAATTACAGCGGTACAAAGACAATGTACTTTGCAATTAATCCAAAGTCAACCAGCGTTACAAAGCTTACAGCCGGTTCAAAGAAAATGACAGTCAAGTGGAAAAAGCAGGCAACCCAGACCACAGGCTATCAGATTCAATATTCCCAAAGCAGTAAGTTCAGCAACAGCAAGATTGTTACTGTAAAGAAGAATAGTACAACTTCCACAACAATCAAAAAGCTAAGTGCAAAGAAAAAATATTACGCTCGTATTCGTACCTACAAAACAGTTAAGGTTAACGGAAAGGCAACAAATCTATATTCAAGTTGGTCAAAAGCAAAATCTGTTACTGTTAAAAAGTAAATAATAATTATGTAAAATAATTGATTTTGGGAGGGAGTATAGGTATAATAGTACTATACTCCCTTTTCCAAACAGCCTTAAAAAGCCTTATATAGATAAGACTATTTGGAAAAGAATTCCCATAAAATATACAGTTTGAATTTTTATATTTTTGTGTGAGGTGGAGAACTATGCGGAGAACAAAACGCACCGGCAGTTTTCTCCTGTGCTTTTTTATCAATATTTTCCTGAACTTAGAGATGTCAATACCGGCATGGATACTTCTGATACTCCACTTTTGCATTGGTTTATCAATTATGTGGTTTTGGCTTGCATTAGCTCTTTGGGTAGTTTATATTTTCGTTTTTACTCTGATTATAGGTTGGGCAGGAAGATGTAGCAAGCCTGACCCTCCAAAGGAAAACAAAAACCCATATTCATCAGGCAAAAATAACAGTAAAGAAGTACATATGAGGTAGGATATGAGTTTTGTTGGAATGTCTATAAATTATTTTTCTGAAAGAAAAATACAAGACGAACATCATGTGCAAGGGGAATGGCAAGAGCTTAATATGTGGCGTAACCACTCGAACTTTGGCTACTGTTTTAATATAACGGTAAAAAAATCTGAAAATGAACAGTACATTGCTTGTGGTAGATTTTGTGATAAAGAGGGAAACGAGTATAAGTTTGAAGATGGTATAGCTATTTCCCGAAATGCTGTGGAAGAGCTTAGAAAACTCAACCTTGAACAACTCCCCAACGAAGAAAAAAGTAATAAAAATGAGAAATGTTACGCTCTTGACGGAACTGAGGGAAAATATACTCTCACTTATTCCCATAATCAAACTCAAAGTAAGGTGATGGGTGAAGAGTTAATAGATAAAATTAAAAATATTTTAGCAAATGAGTTATTAAGGAAACACTGATTAATTCACTTTACACATCTTGTTTGCATATTTTCCGCCAGTTTGCCCAAAAAATCCTCGCAATACGTCAGTATTCCTGCGGTTTTTTGAACAAACTGACAAAAAATCTGACTGTACAATCTGTGCAAATGATTTAATCAGTGTTTCCTTAACTTACAATCTGTAATAAATTAATTTCCATAGATATAAAATATTACAATACGAAAGGAGTTTTAAATATGGGACTTATTAAAGCAGGAATTGGCGCTTTAGGCGGAACAATGGCTGACCAGTGGAAAGAATTTTTCTACTGCGAGGCAATGGATAAGGAGGTTCTGGTGACCAAGGGCCAAAAGCAGGTCAGCGGTCGTTCATCCAACACCAAGGGAAATGATAACATTATTTCAAACGGTTCAGGTATTGCCGTTGCAGACGGTCAATGTATGATTATTGTAGAGCAGGGAAAGGTGGTAGAGGTTTGTGCCGAACCCGGTGAATTTACATATGACTCATCAACTGAACCAAGCATTTTTTCCGGAAGTTTGGGTAAGGGTATCCTGGATACCTTTAAAACAATTGGAAAGCGTTTTGCCTACGGTGGCGACACAGGTAAGGACCAAAGGGTGTATTACTTCAACACCAAGGAACTTATGGACAACAAGTTCGGAACACCTAACCCAATACCTTTCCGTGTAGTTGACAGCAAAATCGGTCTTGACCTTGATGTTTCTGTTCGCTGTTCGGGTGTATATTCCTACAAAATTGCCGACCCACTTTTGTTCTATACAAATGTGTGCGGTAATATTCAGCAGGAATACACAAGGGATGAACTTGACAGTCAGCTAAAAACTGAATTTATCAGCGCATTACAGCCGGCATTCGGCAAACTTTCCGATTTGGAGCTTCGTCCTAATCAGATTGTGTCCCACAACACAGAACTTGAGGATGCAATGAATGTTGCCCTCTCTGCAAAATGGGGTGAGTTGCGTGGACTAAAGGTTGTAAGCATTGCTCTTGGCTCTGTAACCCTTCCTGATGAAGATGCAGAGATGATTAAACAGGCACAGCGTACCGCAATTATGCGTGACCCAACAATGGCAGCTGCAACGCTGGTTGGCGCACAGTCCGACGCTATGAAGACAGCAGCCGGAAACCCTAACGGAGCAATGATGGGCTTTATGGGTATGGGTATGGCTCAACAGGCAGGCGGAATGAACGCACAAAATCTGTTTGCAATGGGTCAACAGCAACAGGCACAACAGCAGTCTGCCCCGGCACCGGCACCGTCATCCCCGGCAGATGGATGGAAATGCTCCTGTGGTGCAACAGCAACAGGAAAATTCTGCCCGGAATGTGGCAGCAAAAAGCCGGAGCCTCAACAGGCAAATTCTTGGAAATGCTCTTGCGGGGCAACAGCAACTGGTAAATTCTGTCCTGAGTGCGGTTCTCCAAAGCCGGCAGAGTCAGATGGTTGGACCTGCTCCTGTGGTGCTGTAAATAAAGGCAAGTTCTGTGCCGAATGCGGTTCAAAAAAGCCTGAGGGTGCGCCTCTCTACCGCTGTGACAAGTGCGGTTGGGAGCCTGCAGACCCACACAATCCACCGAAATTCTGCCCTGAATGTGGCGATATATTTGATGATAATGATAAGCAGTAAAAACTAATTGATACTAAGGAAATGCTGATTAAACAGCGTTTAGCGGGCTTTAATCAGTGTTTCCCTGAATAAGGAGTGAGAATTTTGCCTGTATTACAAGAATACAAGTGTCCCTGCTGTGGAGGTGCCATTGCTTTTGATAGCAATATTCAAAAGATGAAGTGCCCCTACTGTGACACCGAATTTGAAATGGAAACATTGGAATCATATGACCAGGCTTTGAATAATGAACAGGAAGATAATATGAACTGGGATACCACTGCCGGAAGTGACTGGCAGGAGGGAGAGGCAGACGGACTGAGAACATATGTATGTAAATCCTGTGGTGGCGAGATTGTTGGCGACGAAAACACAGGAGCTACATCCTGTCCTTTCTGCGGAAACCCTGTTGTAATGATGGGTCAGTTTTCCGGTGACTTAAAGCCTGACTATGTTATACCCTTTAAACTGGATAAAAAGGCCGCAAAAGAGGCTCTCAAAAAGCATTATCAGGGCAAAAGATTACTGCCTAAGGTGTTTAAGGACCAGAATCATATTGATGAAATCAAGGGCGTTTATGTTCCTTTCTGGCTATTTGATGCCGATGCAGACGCAAATATCAGATATAAGGCAACCAGAGTACGCACATGGAGCGACAGCGACTACGACTACACCGAAACAAGCCATTTTTCCGTTGTAAGAGGTGGTTCAATCGGTTTTGAGCGTGTTCCTGTGGACGGTTCTTCAAAGATGGCAGACGACCTTATGGAGTCCATTGAGCCTTTCAATTTCTCTGATGCAGTAGATTTTCAGACAGCATATTTAGCAGGCTATCTGGCAGATAAATATGATGTTAACGCAGAACAAAGCATCTCACGTGCAAATGACAGAATCAAGCAAAGCACAGCAGACGCTTTTGCTTCAACTGTTCAGGGCTACTCAACTGTTGTACCTGAGGCTTCAAATGTATGCTTACATAACGGAAAGGCAAAGTATGCCCTCTATCCGGTATGGCTCTTAAACACCACATGGAAAGGTGAAAAATATACCTTTGCTATGAACGGACAGACAGGTAAGCTTGTGGGTGATTTGCCTACAGATAAGTCAGCCTTTAGAAAATGGCTGTTCGGACTTTGGGGTATTGCAAGTGCAGTAGCCTTTGGATTAACCTACCTGTGGTGGCTGTTGTAAGGGGGCTGTTAGAAAATGAAAAGAAAATTACTATCAATACTGTTTGCTTGTGTTATTTGCTTTTCCGCAGTAATCTCTGTGTCTGCAGACGATAATAGCCTTAGTCTGATAAGGTTGGTGGATGATGCAGATTTGCTGACAGACAGTCAGGAAACTACTTTATTGAAACAGCTTGATAAGGTTAGTGAAAAGCATGAAATGGATGTTATTGTGGTTACAGTAGCAAGTCTTGAGGGTTATACCCCACAGGAATTCGCCGACGACATATTCGACTATTGCGGTTATGGTATTGGCGACAACAATGACGGCTTGTTACTCCTTGTAAGCATTGAGGATAACGACTGGCATATCTCCACATCAGGATACGCTATTACGGCATTTACAGATGCAGGTATAGAGTATATGTCAGAGAAATTTGTTCCTTACCTCAGCGATGGGGAATACGACAAGGCATTCTCTACCTATGCTGATTTGTGCGACCAATTTATAACACAGGCTAAAACAGGCGAGCCTTATGACTCAGGCAATCTGCCAAAGGAACCCTTTAACATCGGTTTCAGTATCATAATTGCACTTGGTATCGGTCTTGTGTTTGCCCTTATTGTGGTGTTCTCTATGAAGAGCAAAATGAAATCAGTAAGGTTCCAGCCTGCGGCTTCTGACTATGTTAAAAGCGGAAGTATGAATATCACCAACTCAAGTGACTTGTTCCTATATTCCCATATTGATAAGAGAGCAAGACCAAAGGATAACGATTCAGGCTCAAGCACACATACTTCTTCCTCCGGCTCAACTCACGGCGGAGGTGGCGGAAAGTTTTAGCCGATAAATAAAGAAATTTACTCATAATGTTGATGTCCCACAATAACACAATAATTTTATTATAATAGTAACGGTGATAATGGGATACAGATTTCTCTGTAGCTCATCCGGGTTGTTATCTAAACAACCTGTCAAGAATGATTAGGATTATTCCTACAATTAAGTCTAAGATTGATGATATAAGAACTGGCTTCCAATCAGTATTCTTATTCATTGTCTTAGGCTTTTTTGATATACAGAAGTCGGTTTTTGTGTTTGTGCCGACAAGAAAAAGACGATTGTATTAACAATCGTCTTTTTCTTGTCGGGGTTGAGCAAAAAGATGTCTTCGCATATTATTTTGGCAGTTTCAAACCAGCCAAGACTAATATAAACATTATTTTTACTTATAGTTCAACAGTTACAGGGTTAATGTATGTATGGTTATTAAACCTTTATAGTTGGATATGGTATCAGCAACACTGTTGAGATGAACCAACTTGACCTTAAATCAATAATTCTTATTGTCTTTCTCTAATCCTGATTTCTGATTCTATATATCTGATAGGCGTTATATGTATCTAAAATCAAAGCTCTCCTTGAGTTATCTGCGGCTTCTTGAGAGGAAATCATTGCATTATATGCGTATTCCTTGCTTTCTTCCGCATATTCTGCCGCTTGTCTTGCCAGTTCTGTCTGCTGTTTTTTGAATTGAATGTCATTCCATAAATAAATTGCTTCCTTATAACTATCAGCCTGATGTGTTTCAAACAAATACCATAATTCATTGGCAATATTCCAATTTTCTTCTGGTATTCCCGGGAATGATTTCAATTCATTTGTAATATCTATTACCTGAGCATTTAATTCATCTCTGATTTCAGTAAGAGCAGGAAGTATTTCTGCGTTATATTCTTCTCTTTCTTTTCTGTTTTGCTCCATCAATGGTTCTAGTTTTATAGATAGACGAAAACGGCGGATAATCTTATGAATAATTACCATAACAGTCGGGAGTAAAACGGAAAAAAAGAATATGACAAGTAGGATAAAGGTTTCCTCACTATCAATACCCATATTATTCATCACTGATAAGTATGTTTCATTCATTTCTTCTTTGCCTGAGATATGCTCAAATATCCCATATATTACTGATATTGTCAAAGGAATAAAAACTGCAGTGAATAGGTAAACAAAAAAAGAACTCTTTTTGTTTTTTGTATAATATTCCTTTTGAAATTCATTGTCAGATAAAGGCGGATGATTAATGTTGTAATTAGTTTCATAAAGCAAGTCGAGTAGGCTTGTTCTTTTGTTACATAGATTAACGCTTCTTTCAAAATCTTCATTAGTAACCATAATGCTTCCTCATATCCATAATATCAATCTTATAACAATTTTATATAAGTTTAATTTCGTTTCCGTAGGCATCGTATTTATTGATGAATGTTAAATAAACCATATCGTATAAACTAAGACCTACATAATAAAATAGTAATAATATTCCATACGGAGCACCGATAATTGTAATCATTGCTATCATTGCTTTGATAATTATTGATGCTCTGTGTATAAATTTGTCTTGATACCCCAAATAATAATATCCTAAACCAAATCCAATCCATGATAATAAGAATGCCATTAATCTTTTTTTAGGTTTCTCTGTATTTTGAACAGGTTTAATACAGGATAACTTTTTCTCAAATTTGTTTTTAGGAGCAACACGCCCCTCGCCACAAATTGGACAAATTGTAGCGTTTTCAGATATTGAGTTTCCACATCGTTTGCATGTTTTCATATAAATTAAACCCTCCTCGTATTATGTTTTGTTTATTTTAACACATCTTTTGACTTGTGTCAACAGTCAAAATACTTGTAACACAAGGTTTATTCTATACTTTCAATTTCATAAAATAGACACGGGGTGAAGAAATGGATAAACAATATAAAGATCTTTACCGTAAATTAGGGTTAAATATTGCATATTACAGAAAGAGCAGAGGATATACTCAACTACAACTTGCTGAGCTTCTCAACATTGACCGTAGTCATATGAGTGCCATTGAGCTTGCCACGGTGGGAGTATCACTTGATGTAATATTTAAATTATGTGATAAATTGGAAGTAAAGTTAAAAGATTTATTTGATTTTAGGGACTAATCAAATAACGAAAAAAGAGTCAATTTTATTTTTCTACAAAATTGACTCTGCTATAACAATATTTAGTTAATAAATAGGGAAAGTCTTTTTATATAGAGTAAATTTTCAATCTCTGCTTTATCACCTTTTAATAAAACGCAAAAAGAAAACGAACATAGTATCTACTATGTTCGTTTTCTTGGTGGGATTGAGCAGAAAAGATGTTTTTGCTGATTTTTATGGTAGTTTCGAACCAACGAATGTAAATAGAAAAGTATTTAGTGATATTCTGCCTAATGCAGAGTGATATTTTCACTTAGTGAAAGTTATATTTATGCTTTGCATAAGTGATATTATATTCGCCAAACTGCCCATAAGGCAATATCACGCAGAATAAACTGTATATCACTGCGAAGCAATATAACTCGCCGAAAAGCGAATATAACTGAAAAAGACGATTGTATTAACAATCGTCTTTTTCTTGGTGGGAGATGGTGGATTCGAACCACCGAAGGCATCGCCAGCAGATTTACAGTCTGTCCCCTTTGGCCACTCGGGAA
>JBJEPA010000086.1:1365-9281 GCA_051880995.1 Ruminococcus sp. | reverse complement strand
ACTGACAAACCCTCCACCGCAAGCGGTCCCCCTCCCTTTACACAAGGGAGGCAGTTGGGAGGTGGCAAGAGGCAACTTCCTATACACAAGGAGGCAGTTGGGAGGTGGCAAGCGATCCCCCTCCCCCATCTGGTGGAGGCTGTTTGTAACCCCAAAAAATAATAAAAAATCTCCTTTACTTTCACATTTTAGTATGTTAAAATTTTATTGCGTGAAAGTAATGGAGGTTTTTTTATGAATAATAAAATTAAAGATGAGGCAACTGACCTTCTTTTCAAAGCTATTTTAAGCCTTAAAAACGAAGAGGAATGTTACAGTTTTTTTGAGGATTTATGCACAGTTCCGGAGCTAAAGGCTATGTCACAGAGGATTGTTGTAGCCAAAATGCTGACAGACAAAAACGTTTACAGTGACATAGTTACCAAAACAGGGGCATCAACAGCCACTATCAGCAGAGTAAACAGAAGTCTTATATACGGATGTGACGGTTACGAGATGGTTTTTGACAGAATCTTTGGCAATGACGAGGACAAGTAATATGCCTTCTTACGAAATATTTGCCGACTTTTATGACAGCCTTACCGACAATGTTGAGTACGAAAAAAGAGCCGATTACATAATCAATCTTTTAGTGGAAAAACACAATCATAAAATGGGACTAACCCTTGACCTAGCCTGTGGAACAGGAACTCTTACCCTATTATTAAAGGAAAAGGGAGTTGACATTTACGGTGTTGACGGTAGCAGTGATATGCTGTCTGTTGCACAGCAAAAGTCATACGAAAAGGGTCTTGACATCTTATTCCTATGTCAGCAGATGGATAAGCTTGACCTTTACGGAACAATAGACACCTGTGTCTGTACCCTTGACAGCCTGAATCACATCACAGATGAAAAGGCTTTTGAAAAAGCTATTGAAAGGGTATCTGTGTTTATGAATAAAGGCGGATGCTTTTTGTTCGACTTAAACACCATTTACAAGCACAGAGAAGTCCTTGCTGACAATGCTTTTGTGTTTGAAAATGATGATGTTTTTTGCGTTTGGCAAAATACTCCGGCTGAAAGTGACATTGTAGAGATTGACCTTGACTTCTTTGTCAGGTATAATGATACCTACAAAAGGTATAGTGAGTTCTTCTGTGAAAGGGCATATTCCCTGGAATTTGTTAAAAAAGTACTGGAAAAATGCGGTTTTTCTATGGAGGGAATTTACGGTGACCTTTCCTATTCCCCTCCTGAGGATAAGGAAGAACGAGTTATTATAGTTGCAAGGAAGGTATGATATGGATAAAATCACAAGATGTATTACCCACGATGGCGCTGTTATGGTAGCCGCCATAGACTCAACCGAAACTGTTTTTACTGCACAAAAAATACACAAAACCACCCCTGTTGCCACAGCCGCCCTTGGCAGACTTCTTTCGGCAACCTCCATAATGGGAGCTATGCTGAAAAACCCCAAGGCAACAATCAACCTGCAAGTTGCCGGTGACGGTGAGCTTGGCATTGTTACTGCGGTTGCAAACAGCAAAGGTCATGTTAAGGGATATGTGGGAAATCCAAACTGCACAACAGAGTATTACGAAAACGGACATCTCAATGTTGGCAAAGCAGTTGGAAACGGAATCCTTAATGTTATGCGTGACGAGGGAAGCGGCGAGCCATATATCGGAAAAGTTCCCCTTGTAAGCGGAGAGATTGCCGAGGATATTGCCAGCTACTATGCCACAAGTGAACAGATACCAACTGTGTGCGCCCTTGGTGTACTCCTTGACAAAAGCGGTATGGTGCTAGCCTCGGGGGGAGTGCTTTTGCAGATGCTACCCGGTGCATTTGAAAGCGACATTGACAGAATTGAGGAAAATCTCAAAACCGTACCAAGCGTTACAAGGATGCTGGCTGACGGACTTACCCCTGTTGAAATGGCGGAAAAATTCTTAAAGGGCTATGAGGTTGATGTCCTTGATGAATTTGATGTTGGTTACTACTGCACCTGCAGTAAGGAAAAAATCGAAAACATTATTGCGGGGATGCCTGAGTCGGAAATACTTTCTCTCCCCGATGAAAACGGTGTTGTAAAAGCCGGATGTCAATTCTGCAACAAGGAATACACCTTTACTGAGGATGACCTTAAAAAGCTAATTAAAAAAAATAAAAATTAATTTTATCACAATAAATTTATGAAAGAGGTTCAGATTATGAAAAAAATTATCAGCGTTTTACTGGCAACAATGCTCTGCTCCGCTGTAGCGTTGTCAACAGTTATCGGCACATCCGCCGCCTTTAATCAGGAGGCAAAGCCTAAAAAGGGCGATACTGTTGCAGTTTTGCACACAAATTACGGCGACATTGCAATGTCCTTCTTCCCGGATTACGCACCAAAGGGTGTGGAAAATTTCCAGACCCTTGCAAAGGACGGAAAATACGACAACACAATCTTCCACCGCATTATCAAGGACTTTATGATTCAGGGCGGTGACTACACTAACGGTGACGGTACCGGCGGAGAATCCTGCTGGGGTAAGCCTTTCAAAAACGAATGTGTTGACCAGCTTTCAAACATTCGTGGTTCAGTTGCCTACGCAAACTCAGGAGCAGACACAAACGGAAGTCAGTTTTACATTAACTCCGTTGACAACAGCACAAGTCTTGACGGAGGCTACACCGTATTCGGACAGGTTTTTGCAGGAATGGATGTTGTTGATTTGATTTCCGACTGCGAAAAAACTTACGGAAGTGACGGAAACGAAAGCTCTCCTGTAAACACAGTTGAGCTTAAGAGTGTTGATATTGAAAAATATACAACTGGTATGGAGGACAACCTTGCCACAGCAACTGACCCTTATGAGGGACAGGAGTCAACAAGTGCAGAAAGCACAACTTCTGCCGAAAATAACACAGAAGATTCATCTGATGATGAGCCATTTAACTTTATTCCAATCATTGTAACAGTTGGTGTTCTTGTAGTAATCTTTGCCTGCTTTGCTATTCCTTACGGAATTCAGGATAAGAAAAAGAAGAAGGCAAAGGCAGAGGCAAAGGCAGCAATGAAGGCAAACCCTGACTACAAAAAGAAAAAATCAACCAAAAAGAGAAAATAAGAGGATGTAAGATGACAGAGAAACCTATAATTGCAATAATGTACGATTTTGATAAAACATTATGCACCAAGGATATGCAGGACTATGCTTTTATCCCATCTCTCAATATAACTCCAAAGGAATTTTGGGGCAAGGCAAACGATGTTGGCACATCCCTGCATATGGACTCTGTGCTGGCTTATATGTACACAATGCTCCTTGAAAGCCGTGAAAAAAATCTTCCTCTTACAAGAAAGAGCCTTACCGAAAAAGGAAACAAGATAGAATTTTTCCCTGGTGTAAAGGAATGGTTCCAAAGGATTAACCGCTTTGGGGAAGAAAACGGAGTAGTTGTGGAGCATTATGTGATTTCCTCGGGGCTGAAAGAGATTATTGAGGGAACTGCAATCAGCAATGAATTTAAAGAAATCTACGGATGTGAATTTGTTTACGGTGATGACGGAGTTGCAGTTTTCCCAAAAACGGCTGTAAATTACACCAACAAAACCCAGTTTGTATATCGCATCAACAAGGGTGTGCTGGATGTAGCAAACGATGAAGATTTAAATAAGTCTATGCCCGACGACAGCAAGAGAATCCCATTTTGCAATATGATATACATAGGTGACGGACTTTCTGATGTTCCTTGTATGAAGATGATGAAATCCTACGGAGGAGTTTCAATAGCTGTTTATCAGGGGGATGTTACAGTAAAGGTTATGGATTTGCTCCTTAAGGACAGAGTTGACTTCATCTACCCTGCCGACTATTCGGAAAACAGCGGTCTTGACAACACAGTTAAAAACATCATTAGAAAAATGGCGGTAAGCGAAAAACTATATATTGAAAACTTCAACCAAAAGAAAGGCAAGTTCAAATAGTCTTTAAAGCCATAATACAAAACTTAATGATAGGTGCTGTTACAGTTATTATTCTGTAACAGCACCTATTTTCATTTGCTCATATTTTATTCATAAATAGTTAACTTTTTTTGATAATATTGCACATATCTTTTAGCAGAATTTAGTCATTCTAAATATATACTTTCAGGGGGAAAATATGGTATAATATTACCGATAACAAGGAAAATACTACGTAAATCGTTTGCATACTTTGCGTAGGCAGTTTTTTGTCAGGTTGAACAAATAAAAATGCTGTGATTTGGGCAAGCTGGCAGAAAACTCACTAACAAGAGGTGCAGACATCTTTAGTGTGGTTTGTACGGTATTTTCCAAAAAGTGTGTTATTAATTATATTTTTTGAAAGGAAGAACACAAATGGCAAAACTAAACAAGTTTCTTAGTATTGTGCTTTGCTTAACAATGCTGACCAGTATGTTTATGATTACTGGCTCAGTTGTTTCTGCAGCCGATACAACAGGAACACAGGACAAGGCACTTGAAAGTGCCGGTGCTTCAGTTGATGTTACCTCCACCGGGGACGACTATTGGACAGCCTCCGAAAATGCAGATAACTTCAGCTGGGACAATGCTTCTGTTTATTTCCTCTTGACTGACCGTTTCTACAACGGCAATCAGTCTAACGACCACAGCTATGACAGAGGATTAGAGCAGAACGGCAGTGTTACAACCGACATGAAGAGTAATGCTGCTTCTTTCCAGGGCGGCGACTTTGCCGGTATCACAAAGAAAATCACAGAGGGTTATTTTGATGACCTTGGCGTAAACGCTCTTTGGATTTCAGCTCCTTATGAGCAGATTCAGGGCTACTGCTGTGCAGGTAACGGTAAAAGTTCATTCCCTCACTATGCTTACCACGGCTACTATGCCGGCGACTATTCTGAGTTCGACAAGAACTTTGGTACTCCGGCAGAGTTCCAGACAATGGTTGACACAGCTCATGAGCATGGTATCAGAATCGTTCTTGACATTGTTATGAACCACCCTGGTTACAACACAATGTACGATATGAACAAGTATGGTTTTGGTAAGCTGAAGAGTGGTTGGGAAACAGAATACTATTCATTTGCCGGTAACAACAACACATACCACAACTACATCACATACTCCGACGCTAACCAAGCTACAGAGCTTGCAAAGCTTTGGGGCAACTGGTGGGGCGGTTCCTGGATGCGTTCAGGACTTTCCGGCTATCCTGCATTTGGCGGCGATGATTTGACAAAATCAGCAGGTGGTGACCTTCCTGACTTTAAGACAGAAAACACCACAGCAGTAGAGCTTCCAACATTCCTCCAGACAAAATGGAAGTCTGAAGGTACATACGACACAAAGATGGCTGAAATGAACAGCTGGTTCTCATCAACAGGCAACACCAAGAGAGTTAGAAACTACCTTGTATATTGGCTCAGCCAGTATGTTGAAAAGTACGGTGTTGACGGTTTCCGTTGCGACACAGCAAAGCATGTTGAGCTTGACTCATGGAAGGCTCTTTCAGACACTTGTACAAAGGCTCTTAACACTTGGAGAAAGAACAATCCTAACAAGGTTGGTGCCAACTGGACAGACGACTTCTGGATGACAGGCGAAAACTACGGTCAGGGTGTTGACTACAACAGCTACTACACAAGCGGCGGCTTTGAATCAATGATTAACTTCTCATTCACAGGCGGCGGCGGTGTTCCCGGCAGCGGTTCAATCAACAACACATATGCTGACTATGCAAACAGAATTAACACTAACGACAAGTTTAATGTTCTTTCCTACATTTCTTCTCACGATACAAAGCTCTGCGGAAGAAATTCAGGTTCAACATCATACAACAAGGATACATTAATTTATCAGGGTTCTGCATTCCAGCTTCTCCCCGGTGGAATCCAGATTTATTACGGTGATGAATGTGCAAGACCATATGAAGTTGGTTCAACAAGCACAATCACAGGTATTATCCAGGAAGGTAACCACGATGTTCGTTCATTTATGAACTGGGGCAAAGAGGATTCTGCTGTTCTTTCACACTGGCAGAAGGTTGGTTCATTCAGAAACAACCATATGGCAGTTGGTGCAGGCTCACACAGCAACCTTACTGCTACTTCCGGTACTGCTTTCCAGAGAGTATATAATAAGAACGGCGTTAAGGATAAGGTAATGGCTGTTATCGGCGCATCTGCTAACACAAATGTTACTGTAACAGTTAACAGCACATACTTTAAGGATGGCATCCAGCTTAAGAACACATACACAGGCGACACAGCTACTGTAAGCGGCGGCAAGGTTACATTTAACTCCGGCGCAAACGGAACTATCCTTATGGAAGTTCTTGACAATGTTAAAACTTACAATGTTACTAACACACTTTCTAATGTTACAAGCTCTAACACAGCTACAACAGCAAACGGCGGTACATCCTACAATGCAACACTTACTCCTGCAACAGGCTACGACCTTGGCACAGTAAAGGTTACAATGGCAGGTACAGATGTTACTTCTTCTGTATATTCAAACGGAACAGTTAGCATCTCAAATGTTACAGGTGACATTGTTATCACAGCTACTGCAACACCTAAGACATATACTGTTACAAATTCACTTGTAAAGACAACAAGCTCTAACTCAGCAACAAGCGTAAGCTATGGCTCAAGCTTTACAACAACTCTTACTCCAAACAGCGGATGTAAACTTGCAAATGTTACTGTTATAATGAACAATGCTGTTGTTACATCTTCTGTTTACAACAGTTCAACAGGTGTAATCAGCATTCCAAGTGTTAACGGAAACATTATCATTTCTGCAACATCTACTGCTGTGGCTACTTCCACATCAAGCACAAGTGCTACAACTGCTACAAGTGCAACAACAGCAACAAGCGCTACAACAGCTACAAGTGCTACAACAACTTCAAGCACAACAAAGCCTACAACAACCTCTACATCTACTACTAAGGCTACAAGTGCTACATCAACTACAAGCACTCCTCAGCCAACATACAACGCTACTGTTAACGGACAGCAGTGTAATGTAGGCGACACAATCACATACACATGTGAAGCACAGTTTGATAACCTCCTTGAAGATTATCAGGGATATGTTAAGTACTCACTTGACGGTCTTGAGCTTCAGACATTTGCTCTTGCTCAGACACAGGGCTCTGCAATGTACAAAACTGACGGTACAACCAGCGATGGTTCACAGGCTATCACATACAACGGAACAAGCTACACTGACCCTTATGACTTCAGAACAAAGCAGACATTCCTAACTGCAACATTCGTTGTTACTAAGGCAGGCAACTGGACAATCAACAACACATTCGTTCGTGTTGACGATACAAACACAGACCCATATGTTGTAAACGAAGTAATCAAAAAGCCTTTCGTAAATGAAGATGTAGTTACTGTTACAGCACAACCTACATCAGCTACATCAGCCACATCAGCTACATCCGGAACAACAGTAACAGTTCCTGTTGGTACAGGCATCCTCTATGGTGATGTTAACCTTGACGGTAGAATATCAATTAAAGACGTTACATTGCTCCAGAAGTACCTTGCAAAAGCAGCAGATCTCTCAGAAGACCAGCTCAAGGCTGCACTGGTAACAGGCAATTCTAAGATTACTGTTCGTGATGTAACAGCTATACAGAAATATCTTGCTAAGGTTTCAACAGGTTATCCTATCGGTGAGGTGATTCCTGGTACATCTGGTACAAGCACAACAGCAACTAGTGCTACATCAGCAACTAGTGCTACATCAGCTACAAGTGCTACATCAGCAACTAGCGCTACATCAGCTACAAGTGCTACAACTGCTCCTCAGCCAATATACAACGCTACTGTTAACGGACAGAAGTGTAGTGTAGGCGCTACAATCACATACACATGTGAAGCACAGTTTGATAACCTCCTTGAAGATTATCAGG
>JBJEPA010000086.1:0-1265 GCA_051880995.1 Ruminococcus sp. | reverse complement strand
ATGACTTCAGAACAAAGCAGACATTCCTAACTGCAACATTCGTTGTTACTAAGGCTGGCGACTGGACAATCAACAACAAGTTTGTTCGTGTTGACGATACAAATTCAGACCCATATGTAGTAAACGAAGTTATTAAGAAGTCATTTGTAAATGAAGATGTAATCAATGGCATTGTTCAGCCTTCTACAAGCGCTACTACACCACAGCCAACATCTTCATCCCCTATTTCTACTACTGAATATTCAGTAATTAACAATCTTGTAAACGCAACCTCAACCAACAATGCTACAACAGTTAAGGAGGGTGCTTCCTTTGCAACTACACTCGTTCCTGCTGACGGTTACAAGATTTCAACAATCATTGCAACAAATGGTGCTGACACCCTGACAGCTACTGAAAATGCTGACGGAACATACACTATCAGCTGTACAGTAAAGGGCGACATCATCATCACTTGTATCGCAGTTGAAGCTCCAACACCTATTACTTCAACAACTACAACATCCACAACTTCTACAACTGCATCACAGCCAACAACTCCAAGCACAACCTCCACAACAGCTCCTGTTGGGGATACAGTAACAATTACACTTGTTGACGGTACTAATGAGAAATGGCTTAAAGATGCAGACGCTGTATTTGTACTTGTTGACAACAGCACAGGTACTTCCTACAATATGTCAGGCGGTGCCGGCACATGGACAGTTACAGTTCCATCTTCTGTTACAAACATCACAATTAACAGAAACAACCCTGTTGATGGCGCAACATGGAACAGCTGGTCCACAACAAGAGGCACAGGCACAACATACACAGCTACTTCAAGTGGTGTAGGCTCTTGGGACGGCGGTAGCGGTGGAGACACTCCAACTACTCCACAGCCATCCGGCGACACAGTTAAGTTTACTGATAACCAAGGTTGGGGAACAGTTTATGCTTACTTCTTTGACTCAAATGGTAATACAGTAGGTCCTGCATGGCCCGGCACACAGATGGGTGACCCATCCGACAACGGCTTTGGTCAGACCAACTACTCAATTTCTGTTCCAAGCGGTGCAACTAAAGTTGTATTCTCAAACGGCAACGGTACTCAGACAGTTGATACCGACCTTGGTCATACAGGCTACTACACAGACGGCACAAAGGATGATAAAGGTCATTATGTAACACTGTATTGGGATTAATTCCTAAATAAATTTTCCCCCTGTGATTTTGTGGTGACCCCAAAAAGTTAGACATTAAAGCGTAGTAGCAAATTTAGCTGC
>JBJEPA010000085.1:0-2079 GCA_051880995.1 Ruminococcus sp. | reverse complement strand
TTTTTGCTTGCAAAATTTTCGGGAGCTGAAGAAAGCCTTTTTGCAACTATTCATAACGGACGAAACGAAAAGCTTTCAAACTCCTTAGGAATGTTTGTTAAGACATTGCCTGTTTACTGTGATTTCAGTAAGAACGAAAGTACTTTGCAATTTCTGAAAAATCTTGATTCACAACTACAAAACAGCAGAAAATATGATTTGTATTCATATGCAGATATATGTTCTGATTTACAGATAAATCCGCCAACTATTTTTGCATATCAGGGTGATATATTCAGAAATATTAGCTTTTGCGGAAAGGAAATATTTGCTGACACCATAGATGTTCCCGATGCCAAGGCGAATATTTCGGCAGAGCTTTCAAGAATTAACGGAAGCTTTTCAATGAGATTTGAGTACAGAGCCGATTTGTATGAGAAAAAGTCGGCAGAAAACTTCCTGCAATCCTTTGAAAAAGGGGTAACTGAATTTATAAGTAAAGAAAACATAAATGATATTGACATAACCGACAATGAACAGCTCAATCTTCTGGACAGCTTTAATGAAACAGAAAAAGACTACGAAAAAACCGATATTGTAACGCTGTTCAGACGACAGGCTCAGCAGAACCCCCACAACACAGCCGTTGTTTATCTTGACAAAAGCTATACATACAAAGAGGTTGACGAGATTTCTGACAGAATAGGCGCGTATATTTCTTCCCTTGGCATTGGTAGAGAAGATGTTGTTTCAATTCTCATACCGAGATGTGAATATATGGTTATGGCATCAATAGGTGCGTTAAAGTCAGGTGCCGGCTATCAGCCACTTGACCCGTCATATCCACAGGAGCGCCTTGAATTTATGATGAAAGACGCTGACGCAAAACTGCTTATTGCAGGTAAGGATTTATTAAGCCTTGTTCCCAATTACAGCGGAAAGGTACTTCTTATTGAGGATATTAGAGGTCTTCCCCAGTGTGATAAAATCGGCACAAATCCAAGTCCTGAGGATTTATTTATTATGCTATACACCTCAGGCTCTACAGGTACACCAAAGGGATGTATGCTTGAACACAGGAATATTGTGTCCTTCTGCAACTGGTTCAGAAATTATTATAATCTCACACCACAGTCAAGGGTTGCGGCTTATGCAAGCTACGGCTTTGACGCAAATATGATGGATATGTATCCTGCGCTTACAACAGGTGCAACAATACATATCATTGATGAGTCAATCCGCCTTGACCTTGTGGCTATTGACAAGTACTTTAACGAAAACGGAATAACACACAGCTTTATGACAACCCAGGTGGGTAGGCAGTTTGCAACGGAAATTGACAACAGTTCAATAACCGAATTGTCCGTTGGCGGAGAAAAGCTTGTACCTCTTAATCCGCCGAAAAATCATAAAATGATTAATCTTTACGGCCCGACTGAAAGCACAGTTTGTATAACCGCCTTTGAACTTGACAGGCTTTATGACAGAGTTCCCATAGGCAAGGCACTTGACAATACAAAGCTCTATGTTGTGGATAAAGAGGGAAGAAGATTACCCCCTTGTGTTCCCGGTGAATTATGGGTTGCAGGTCACGGAGTATCAAGAGGTTACTTAAACCGCCCCGAACAGACGGAAAAAGCCTTTATCAAAAATCCGTTTACCGATGAAAAAGGCTATGAAAGAGTTTACAGAACAGGCGACATCGTGCGTTATCTTCCTGACGGCAACATTGACTTTGTGGGCAGAAATGACGGTCAGGTGAAAATCAGAGGTTTCCGAATTGAGCTTTCCGAGGTTGAACGCATTATCCGTGATTTTGATGGAATAAAAGACGCAACTGTTGCCGCCTTTGATGAGCCAAATGGCGGAAAGTTTATTGCGGCTTATGTTGTTTCGGACGAGAAAGTAGATATTCAAAAGCTGAATGAATTTATCCTTGAAAATAAACCGCCATATATGGTGCCTGCTGTAACAATGCAGATTGACAGAATTCCTCTTAACCAAAATCAAAAGGTCAACAAGCGAGCATTGCCAAAGCCTGAAAAGAAGGTGCAGAAAGAAGAATCATCATCAAAGCCTATGACTTTCCTTGAAAAGAAA
>JBJEPA010000084.1:0-2086 GCA_051880995.1 Ruminococcus sp. | reverse complement strand
AGCTGTTGTGGCGTGAAACAGGAATTTCGCCCTGCTTTACCCCCTCAATTACAGCACAACCCTTTTCACAGGTGTGACTGCAAGAGGTGAATTTGCAGTTGCCTATATAGTCCTGAAACTCGGGAAATGTATATTGCAAGAAGTCTTTGTCTATGATGTTAAATCTCTCTAACTGAACTGTGGAAAAGCCCGGTGTATCGCACACATAGCCGTCCCTTGTTTTAAAAAGCTCCACTGTTCTTGTGGTGTGACGACCTCTGCCCAGCTTTTCGCTTATCTCCCCTGTTTTAAGGTTGAAATCGGGAAAAAGCTTGTTGAGCAAAGTGGATTTGCCCACACCACTGTTGCCAATAAAGGCTGTAATTTTATTTGGCAATATATTATAAATTTCTTCCACACCAACACCTGTTACAGAAGAATAAATGATAGTCTTTATACCGGTTTTGCTATAAATATCATAAAGCTCATCACCGGAAGAAATATCCGACTTGGAAATTACAATAACAGGCTCCATATCGTTATATACCGCTGTGGAAATCATTTTATCTATAACAGTATAGTTAGGGGAAGGAGAAACGGTACTGCACACAATTACAATGTTGTCTATGTTGGCCATTGGCGGTCTTATAAGGGAGTTCTTCCGGGGATGGATTTCGTCAATTACACAGTAGCCGTTTTGTGATAGAGAAATTGTAACTAAATCACCAACAAGAGGTGCGCTCTTGTCCTTGCGAAACGTTCCCCTTGCCTTACATTCATATATTTTATCAGCGACTTCCACATAATAGAAGCCGCTGATTGCTTTGATGATTAAACCCTCTGCTTTAGTATCTTTCATTAAATTACTCCGGTGTGTCCCCATCCATTGGCAATGTTGTTGGCTGAACAGGTGGGTTTGTTTGCCTTGTTACCGGCTGAGTAGAAGAAACCTCAGGAACAGAGTATTCTGTTGTAGGCTCAACCTCCGAGGCTGTTGTTTCCTCTGTTGTTTCGGTAGGAGTTGTGGCAACCTTGTATTCGTGGTAGGTTGGTGAAGCTGTTTTGTTCTGGAAGTCGATTGCATATTCCTGATACAGCTGACCGTTTAGATAAACCTTAACATTTGAGTCACTTTCACTACCGGTTAGGGTGAACTTGTACACCTTAAGTTCTGATGGAACAACATTGGTTGTTACAAATACATCACCGTCAAATACAACCTGAAGTGAAACGCTGTTTGTTTCATCCTTTGGAAGTTCAACTTCGATGTCAATTGATTGAGTATCCTTTTTGCCGGCGGAAAGTACAAGTTTTACGGTATATCCTTTCTTAACAGTTCCGCCCTGGAGAGGATTCTGGCGAATTACAGTATCCTTTTCTTCATAGCTGTTTTCGTCATATTCGTACTCAACCTCAAGACCTTTCTTTTCAAGCTCTTCCCTTGCCTCTTCAAGTTTTTTGCCTGTTACATCAGGAATTTTAACTTTTGAAGGTGCAGGGCCCTTTGAAACATAAAGGTAAATAGTTGAACCAATTGTTGTTTTTTCCCCCGGATTTGGAAATTCAGAGGACACATAGTCTGTGTTTACATCGTCACTTCTGATATACACAATTTCGGGTACAAGGCTACGACTTTCAAGCTGTTTGATAGCATCCTCTTCAGTTGTGTTGAGAAGATGAGGAACTACAACCTGTGAATTCTTTCCGTTTACGGTAAGCTGAATTGTTGCGCCCTGCTTTACCATTTTTGAGTCAGCCTCAGGCTTTTGAGAGAGAACTACTCCCTCTTTCTTTGTTGAGTCGTACTCAAACTCTATATCAAAATTGAAATCATTTTTGTCGGAATCCTGCTTGATGTCAACGATTGTTCTGCCCACATAATTTGGCACAGCAGTATCGGCTGAGCCACCTGTGAGGGAATGAACAAGGAAGTAAACTCCGAAACCTACCAGACAGATAAGGAATGAGGCAACAATGCCTATTGCGATGGATTGCTTTTGAGAACGCTCCTTCTTCTCTTCTTTTTCGTCATTATCAAAGTCAACAGGCTCTTCTTTCTTTTTTATTTCCTCAGGTTCAACCCTTTTCCTTGGCTCTCGTCTTTCAG
>JBJEPA010000083.1:0-9433 GCA_051880995.1 Ruminococcus sp. | reverse complement strand
CGATCTTGTTCCTTATAAGAAATATAAAACAGGAGCAAGGCTCACAGTAACACGAAATGATGAGTTGATTTTCAAGGGAATAGTTGACGAAGAACAGGTTATTTTCAATTCAACAGGAAAGTTCATCAAATATGTGGCAAGGTCAATGGCAGGACTTCTCCTAGACAATCAGGCATATCCAATGGAAATAAATTATCCAACCCAGACCTTTTTGGGTAACTCCTACCTTACTCCTTTTGGAATTGAGTTTGATGAGGGAGAGGATGTTTATGACGGGGCTATAAACATTGAAATGGGGATGTCGGTGTATGATGTACTTAACACTTACTGCAATAACAAATTTGGCGTAATCCCCCGAACAGACTCAAAGGGTGTGTTCCACTTTAGAGGTGGAGAAACAGAGAAAAATGTGTTTTTCAGCAATAGCAAAGGAGTTAAATATAATTCTATAACAGAATATAAAAGGCCCTGCGAGCAGATTTCTTCTGTCTTTGTTATGCTTGACGGTGAAAAATATGACTATGAGTTCAAAAATGATGAGGTTGATACTACAGGAGTTGTAAGGTGTAGGTATCTTGATGGTACTATTGACAGCAACACCCCTGCTGTTATGGCGGAGGATATGATAAACAGGTCAAACTGCAATTATCTCTCTGCAAAGCTCGCTTGTCCTGGGTGCCTTACTTATGCTATAGGCGGACAGGCAAAGGTGGATAATGAGGATATGGAAAACTACACATTCATAATTACAGAGCTAAAGTATGGGTTTAATTCTAAAGGAGAAAATACAACTCTTGTTTTGGAAAGGAAGATGTAAATGTGGATAACTAATTACATAGCAAAGGAACGAAGTTCAAACCCTGTGTCCGGAGAGATTACATATGGTTCTGCTGTAAAGGCAGATGTGTTTGCCTCGGGAGAATACAACAATATCAGGGTGGTTTCCCCCTACGGGGTAATTTACAATCCCCCTGTAGGTGCAACCGGAGTTGTACTTCCCACAGAAGGTGGAAATATGCTCCTTGGAGTTTGCCCTGATGAAAATGTTGATTTAAATCCCGGAGAGGTTATGCTGTTCAGTTCAGGTGGTGCAAGCATTGTGCTGAAAAATAACGGTAAAGTCCTCATCAATGGCAAGGAGGTATAGTTTGGCTGATATAGAACTTGAAAACGGAGGAATATTGTTTACCCCATCAAAGAGAAATGAGGAAAAGCTATATGGAGTGAGTGCTGTGATACAGCGCATAAAAATAGCCCTTTCAGTGAGAAAGGGGGATTTTCCTTACTGCAAAAATATGGGAGTTACCATACCTGACAGGGAATACAGTACGAAAAAGGATACAGCCACTCTTGAAATGTATATCAACGAGGCCATATACCCTGTGTGGGGTTGCAGAGCCAAGGTGCTGAGCTTTGATGAAGAAAATATGACAGCAAATATAAAGATAAAATTTTGTGATGAATCCTACGAAACGGAGGTGAAGCTGTGTGGTAAGCTATGATGAAATTTTGAACCGTATGGAAAGTGCATATAAAGAAAAAACAGATGTAATTCCCGACGAAAATTCCGACACAGGAATAAGGTTAAGGGTGCTTGCAGGGGAGATTTTTAATATTGGTACAGAGCTTGAGTGGTTCAAGCGCCAGATGTTCCCCAGCACAGCAACAGGGAAATACCTTGACTATCACGCAAAGGAAAGAGGGCTTACAAGGAGAAATTCAAACTGTTCCAGCGGATATGTTTACTTTGTTCTTGAGTATGCTATTGATACTGATGTCACAATTCCCTCAGGTACAAAGCTGACCACGTTGGGTAAAAATCCTTTGCGTTTTGTTACCACCGAAACCGGTGTTATAAAATCCGGAACAACCTACACCAAGGTGCATACTGCATCTGAAAAGGGTGGCAAGGAATATAATGTGCCTGCAAATGCTATTTGTGCGGCAATTACCACCATAAAAAATATCAGTTTGATAAAAAATACCGAGTCCATGACAGGTGGTACTGATGAGGAGAGCGACGAGGAGTTAAGGTCAAGACTCCTGTATTTGTACCGAAATCACAACAACGGAACAAACATTGCCTACTACAAGGCACTTGCAGAAAGTGTTGACGGAGTGCACTCAGCAGGAGTTGTTCCAAGAAATCGTGGTGTGGGAACCGTTGATATTTTTATTGCAAAGGATGCCTCCACAGCCGACAGCGCCCTTATTTCAAAGGTACAGAGCATTGTAAGCAATCAAAGGGAGGTAAATGTTGACGCATCTGTACTGGCAGCGTCAACAGCCTATGTAAATGTAGGTGTTGCAATAGAGATTGAGCAGGGCTACGACAGTGACGAGGTAAAGAGTAATTGTGATGCTGTGATAAGGGAATATGTTGCTTCCCTTGGCGTTGGTAAGTCATGCTTTATGTCAAGAATAGGGGAGAAGATTCAGAATGTTGAGGGTGTGGTAAGGTATCAGTTTGATACTGACATAAGCTATGATGTTGTGGTGAATAGCAAAGCCTTTCCTATTGTAAGAGAAGTAATCATAACGGAGGATATATAATGACAATCTTTGAAAGAATGATGAAATTGCTTTCTGCCTTTAGGGTTTATGATGAAAACAATACATTTCTTGCAGGGGAACTTTATGCCTATGAAACAGGTATTAATATTGCTCTTGATTTGCTCCACAATATTGAGGAGGAATGTTTTGTGGCAACAGCCTCTGACTACGGACTTTACATAAAGGAGCATTACTTTGACTTTGTCCCGAGAAATGTTACCCTCCCAAAAAGAAGAAGTATGCTGATGAGCATACTTTCTGTTGATGAAAATGATTTCACTATTGCAGGAATGAAAAAGTTCCTTAATCAGTACCCAATGGAATATACAATCACAGAAAGTCCCCACAATAACACAATTACCATAACACTTGTAAATAATGAGTGGATTTCACAAAACCTCAGCCTTGTGAAAAGCGGAATTAACAAATTTTTCCCATCTCACTTACAGGTGAATGTTGTAACAAGTTGATATTATTAATGAATAGTAGAAAAGTCTAACAGCGGTTTTCCGATAATCACCCTATTGGAAAATAGACGCAAAAAAGCCACCGAAAATCCAAAAGAAATTCGGTGGCGATTTTTTGACAGTTTTGATATTTATGCTTTTGCTGTATTTTTCAATGCCCTTGTAAGCCATACCTCGGCAATGTCCATTGCAAGGTACAAGCCGTTCTTTTCACTTGTTTTAACAAGCTGTTTTCTTGGGGAAAGGTCAGGGTCAGTTGCCAATAGCTGAACAGCAACCTTGTCGGCAACCTCCATTCCGTTTACTTCTTTTGTGGACTTAATAACAAGATGAATAACGAATGGTTCGTCCATACTGCCATAGTAAAGTTCGTTTTTGCATCTTACAAGAGGTTTGCCCTTGTAAGTCATAAATTCTTTTTCCTCTGCCATAGTTAGTTAACCTTCTTTCATAAAAAGACGCAAGTGTACCAGACACTTGCGAATCTAAAAATAAGTGAATTAAATGTTCAGGTAAGATTTCACAAGTGCTTCCAAAAGCTCATCTCTGTCAATAGAGCTAATGATGTTGCGGGCATTGTTGTATGTTGTGATATATGTTGGGTCTTCTGAAAGGATGTAACCTACAATCTGATTGATAGGATTGTAACCTTTCTGTTTGAGAGCATCATATACCTTAATCATAGCGTTCTTGATTTCCTGATCTCTGTCACCATTTAGAGAAAAGATCATAGTTTTGTCAAGCATGGAAACACCTCCAATGTGGATTTTACAATATATAGGATAAGAGTATCCTTATAATACTATAATATTAACATAATAATGGGGGTTATGTCAACTTTTCTTTGAATATTTTGTACAAATTTTATTTGGGGCCACCACAATATGTAGTAGCCCCCAAAAATTTTATGCTCTCAGATTAACTCCTATACCCTTGAGGTTTTCTATAATTTTGTCCATAACTTCCTGAACTTCAACTGAGGAAAGTGTCCTTTCGTTGGAGGAAAATTCAAATCTTACGGTCATACTGTGAATTTCTTCTGTGTCGTAGGTATCCACAATCTTTGTGTCCTTAAGAATTTCCTGTCCAAGACCTTTCCAACATCCCTTAAGTTTAGAGAATAATACTCCATCCTTTAATTCAAGGCTAAGGTCGTATGTCATTGGCGGGAACTTTGACGGTTCGTTATAGAGGATGCTTGCGTTTTTAACTGATGCAAACTTTTCAATATCAAGTTCGGCAAATACAATGTTTGCCTTCTTGTCGATTTTCTTGCCCACAGCAGGGTGAACAATTCCCATAACACCAAGCTCTTCACCGTCAAGGATAACCTTGTTAAGGTTAACAGGATGTTCATATGGGTGAGTAGGAGCAGTAACCTCAAAAGTAAGCTCTCTATGCTTAAGGTCATCTGTAAAGGTTGCCAGAATATCACGAAGATATGTGTAAAGCTCCTTGATGTCCTTAGTTTTGCTGTAAAGTGTAATTGCAAGGTTCTTCTTTTCAATACATTTGTTGTGGCTGTCAACACCGTCAACTACTCTGCCAATTTCAAAAATACCAAAGTCGGGAGCATAGCCTGTGTTGGTATTAACCTGACAAAGCTGTGTTGGAATGATTGACTTCCTTATGGTTTCAATGTTAGGGTTTGTGGCGTTTGCAAGCCTTACATTTTCCTCAACAGGAATACCAAGTGACTTTAATTCGTCGTTATAAGCCCAAACATAGGAGTGAAGCTCGTGAAGATTATATTTCTTTACAAGAATATCTTTGATTTTCTCTTCGTCACTCTTAACCTTATCCATTCTTACAGGGTAAAGTGGGGAACGGGTTGTGTTGATGTCAAAGTTGTCATAACCGTAAATTCTTGTGATTTCTTCAATAATGTCAGCCTTGATTGTAACATCCTTTGTAGCTCTCCATGATGGAACAGTAACAGAGAAGCTGTCGTTTTTAAGGTTTACACCAAAGCCCAATGATGTTAGGGTTTTAACAATTGTATCATTGTCAATCTCAATTCCTGTGTATCTGTCAACAAAGGCTTTGTCAAAGTCAAGTGTAACCTTGTCATAGTGGTATGCATATTCATCAGTCAGAGAAGATACAACCTTGATGTCGCTGTCGTAGGTTTTCAGTAACTTTACAAATCTGCCGATAGCTGTAACAGTCATTTCAGGGTCAAGTGACTTTTCGTATCTCATAGATGCGTCTGTTCTGTGAGAAAGTCTTACTGTTGATTTACGGATAGAAACAGGGTCAAATGTTGCTGATTCAAGGGTGAGTGTTGTTGTGTCCTCAACAATTTCAGAGTCCAAACCGCCCATAATACCGGCTATTGCAACAGGAGTGTTGTCGTTGCAAATCATCAGAGTATTTTCGTCAATATTCCTCTCCACACCGTCAAGTGTCTGGAATGTAAATGGAGTATCAAATCTTTTAATTCTTATTTTCTCAACTTTTCTTGAATCAAATGCGTGCATTGGCTGACCCATTTCAAGCATAAGGTAGTTTGTAAGGTCAGCAAGGAAGTTAATGCTCCTCATTCCGCAGTAGTAAAGTCTTATTCTCATATCAACAGGGCTGATGTTCCTTTTGATATTTTCAACCTGCAAACAGGAGTACCTCTGGCAAAGAGGGTCCTCAATTTTCATATCAATCCTTGGAAGATTGTTATATGCATTTAGGTCGTCTGTGTCAATTGGTTTAAGCTCTCTGCCTGCAAGGGATGCAAATTCTCTTGCAATTCCGTAGTGTCCCCAAAGGTCGGGACGGTTTGTAAGTGACTTGTTGTCAACCTCAAAAATAATATCGTCAACAGCATAAGCCTTTTTTATGTCTGTGCCGTTTGGAAGGTCGTCTGTGATTTCCATAATGCCGGAGTGGTCGTCGCTTATGCCGATTTCAGCCTCGGAACAGCACATACCGTTTGACATAAATCCGGCAAGTGGTCTTGGAGCAATGGTGATTTCTCCGATTTTTGCCCCAACCTTTGCAAAGGCAGTTTTCATACCAACACGAACATTGGGAGCACCGCACACAACATCAGTCAGTTCATCTTCACCTGCGTCAACCTTTAACAGGTGTAGCTTTTTGGAGTCAGGGTGATTTTCCACCGACTTAATTTCGGCAACAACCACACCACTTAAATCAGAGCCTTTATAGAAAATTTCGTTTTCTACCTCTGCTGTTGAGAGGGAAAAACGGTGAATAAGCTCAACCTTGTCAAGACCGCTAAGGTCAACAAAGTCCTCAATCCAGTTCATTGATAAAAACATATATATTACCCCCTCTTACTTGTCGTCGGTAAACTGTGCCAAAGCCTTAAGGTTACCGCTGTTTAAATCTCTGATGTCTTTAATTCCGTACTTCATCATTGCAAGTCTTGTAAGACCAAGACCGAATGCAAAGCCTGTGTATTTTTCAGGGTCAATTCCGCCCTCTTTAAGTACTTCCGGATGAATCATACCGCAGGGGCATAATTCAAGCCAACCGCTGTGCTTACAGGAGGCACAGCCCTCACCGCCACAGATAAGACAGCTTATGTCAAGCTCAAAGCCCGGTTCAACAAATGGGAAAAATCCCGGACGAAGTCTAACCTTGATGTCCTTTTGGAAAACCTCTGAAAGCATAGTTTTCATAAAGTAGATAAGGTTTGAAATACTGATGTCCTTGTCCACCATAACACCCTCCATCTGGAAGAATGTATTTTCGTGACAGGCGTCTGTTGCCTCGTTTCTAAAGCATCTGCCGGGGAAGATAGCCTTGATTGGAACATCATTTTCAATCAGGTTTTTACCGTACTTTTTAAGGATAGCATTTTGTGCCGCAGATGTCTGTGACTTCAAAAGCTGTCCGTTTTCAAGGTAGTAGGTGTCCTGCATATCCCTTGCAGGGTGGTGCTTTGGAATGTTCAGGGATTCAAAGCATTCATAGTCGGTTACAACCTCGGAATAATCCTCAACGGTAAAGCCCATTGAACGGAAGATTTCCTCACACTGTCTTTGTACAAGGGTGATAGGGTGGTAAGAACCCCTTGACAAGTCAACCGGTGTTGTAATGTCTATCCTTGGCATAGAGTTAATTTCAGCCTGAATTTCCTTTTCTCTCAGCTCTTCGGTCTTTTCTTCAATAGCCTTGGCTACTGTGCCCTTAAGCTGATTTACCTTTTGACCAAACTCCTTTTTTTCTTCGTGAGAAAGCTCCTTCATACCCTTTAACAGCCCTGTTACACTGCCCTTTTTACCAAGGTAAGCAACCCTTATCTTGTCAAGGTCGGCAAGGCTTTGGATATTGGAAAGCTCTTTTGCAAGTTCTTCTTTAAGTCTTGTAATTTTTTCGTCCATTTTTACCTCCATAAAAATAAAAAAGCCCCGGAGAAAACCTCTGGGACGAATAATATCCGTGGTACCACCCAATTTTTTGCACTGAGCAAACACTCTGTTGTCATATAACGGTGACCACCGTCAGCACCTACTTATACAAATGTTTCAGCACTGCCACTCAAAAGGGAACTTCATCAAACAAAGACAGTTTTTTGCTTTCAGCCGTGGCAAAAATCTCTGTAAAGGTCAACAGTAAGACTACTTCCTTTATCACTGTGTTATTTATCTTAAACATTGTATCATTTATGTGTATAAATTTCAAGTGCTTTCTTTAAATATATATTTTTGATTTTAGTTTTTATTTTAATTTTTATATATTGTTGACTGAAATGTAATATTATGTTATCATTTTCTAAAATACAATCGGAGGTAGAATATATATGAAAAGATTATTATCCTTGGCAATTGCGGTGTGTATGCTCATCGGCATTGCTACAGTTGCACCGATTTCTGTAGGTGCGGTGGAAACTCAGAAAGTAACAACAGGTGCTACAAGCGGTGATTATGAATATAAACTGCTTGATAACGGCACAGCTGAAATTAGTCGTTACACCGGCAGTGGCACAAGTGTTACAATCCCATCACAGATTGATGGATATACTGTCACAAGTATTGGCGGTAGTGCATTTTCGGATTGCACAAGCCTTACAAGCATAACAATCCCGGACAGTGTAACAACCATTGGCTTTAGAGTATTTTCTGATTGCAAAAACCTTACAAACATAACAATCCCAAACAGTGTAACATCCATTGGTTATGGTGCATTTTCAGGTTGCGAAAGCCTTACAAACATAACAATCTCGGACAGTGTAACAACCATTGGCAATGGTGCATTTTCGGATTGCACAAGCCTTACAAACATAACAATCCCTGGCAGTGTAACAACCATTGGTTGGAATGCATTTTCTGGTTGTACAAGCCTTACAAGCATAACAATCCCAGACAGTGTAACAACCGTTGGCAGAGATGCATTTAATAATACAGCCTGGTACAACAATCAGCCTGACGGTTTAGTTTATGCAGGTAAGGTAGCATATAAGTACAAAGGTTGGTACCCTTCTGAAGTAATAATTAAGGATGGTACAAAAGGTATTGCCGGTAGTGCATTCGAGGATTGCACAAGCCTTACAAACATAACAATTCCGGACAGTGTAACAACCATTGGTGTTAGTGCATTTTCTGGTACAGCCTGGTACAACAATCAGCCTGACGGTTTAGTTTATGCAGGTAAGGTAGCGTATGAGTACAAAGGCGATTGCCCATCAGAAGTAATCGTTAAGGATGGTACAAAAGGTATTGGTGAAAATGCATTTTGGTATTGCACAAGCCTTACAAGTATAACAATCCCTGACAGTGTAACGACCATTGGTGATGGGGCATTTTTTGGTTGCGATTTCCTTACAAACATAACAATCCCGGATAGTGTAACAACTATTGGCAATATGGCATTTTACTATTGCGAAAGCCTTACAAGCATAACAATCTCGGACAGTGTAACAACCATTGGTAATTATGCATTTGAAGGTTGCATAGGCTTTACAAGCATAACAATCCCAGACAGCGTAACATCCATTGGTTATTGTGCATTAGGATATTATTTTGATTCTCGTGGATATGTTAAAATAGATAATTTCGTAATAAACGGCTACACAAATTCAACTGCTGAAAAATATGCAAACAATAATGGCTTTGATTTTGTAAGTGTGGGCGAGATGCCAACAACTTCCACAACCGAGCCAAGCACAACACAGCCAAGCTCAACCGAGCCAACTACAACAGAACCAACTACAACAGAACCAAGTACAACCGAGCCAAGTACAACCGAGCCAAGTACAACCGAGCCAAGTACAACAGAGCCGACTACAACAGAGCCGACTACAACAGTACCAAGTACTACACAGCCAAGTTCAACACAACCAAGCTCGACACAACCAAGCTCGACACAGCCAAGCTCAACACAGCCAAGCACAACAGTACCAAGTACAACAAAGCCTGTTCCTACACAGCCGACAACACGACCGGCAACTGTTA
>JBJEPA010000082.1:0-9483 GCA_051880995.1 Ruminococcus sp. | reverse complement strand
GAACACTGATTAACCATTTTTTCTTATTAACTCAGTATTCCTAAAGTATTATTTTTCCAAAATACCCTAATGTAATTGTAATATATCATTTTGTCAATAAAATTCCTTTAAGGAATATTAAGAAAATATTAAAAATAAGTTAAATCTAGTGATAATTTGCCGACCTAAATTATATAATTTGACAACAGAAAACCCAATACTCATTTGATTATAAGTATTGGGCGAATATTATATGGTTTCCTTTGGATTTACATATACAGTTTTGTTCTTAACATAAATCACCATTCCCGGCTTTGCTCCCCTTGGTTTGCTGACATTTTTAACTATTGTGTAGTCAACAGGCACATTGGTGCTTTCCTTTGCTTTACTGTTGTATGCAGCAAGGGATGCCGCCTCCTTAATGGCTGTGTCGGTAATTTCTCTGTTGTCGCTGACGATGATAACATGACTTCCGTGAATATCCTTTGTGTGGAGCCACATATCGTAGTTTCTTGCGGTTTTAAGAGTTAATGTGTCGTTTTGCTTATTATTTCTGCCCACATATATTGTAAATCCGTCAGAGGACTTGTACTCCTTTGGAGGCAGAGTTTTTATCTTCTTGTTGCCTTTTCCACCTGAACTTTGGCGAACATATCCCTCATCGGCTAGTTCAAGGCGAATCTCCGAAAGCTCTCTTTCGCTTTCGCAACGTGAAAGGCTTTCCTGAACAGAGTCAATATACTCCAGTTCTTCCTGTGCTTTCCTAATCTGTACCGTAAGCATTTCTTCCCTTGTCTTAGCACGACGATAATCCTTGTAGTACTTTTGCACATTCTGGCTTGGGTTAAGGGTTGGACTTAGCTTAATCTTAACTTTTTCATTGTTGTTATAGTAGTCCTCCACCTCAATAAAGCTTTGGCCACGAATCATCCTGTACATATTTGCCTGGAGCAAATCTCCCTTTTTTCTCAGTTCTTCCCTATTCTGGCTTTCGGAAAGTTCCCTTTGCTGAACAGCAATTTTTCGTGCCAGCTTATCCTTAATGTTGGAGCAAAGACGGAACAAATCCTGCCCCTTGACCTTAATTCTCTCTGCCTTGTCCCTTTCGTAATAAAAGGAATCAAGCATTTGAGAAAAGGACAAGAATCTCTTTTTGCTTGCCATATCGCCATACTGCATTATGTCAGCAAAGGCTATGTCAAAGGGCTTGCCGTCAGGCTTTATCATCATTGTAGGACAGCTTCTACCCACTACAATATATTCACGGAGCTTGTCAATTTTTTCAATCAGCCTTACCTTGTCAACGACCGTTACTTCCCTGTTGCTTTCAACACCGATTTGATACTCAAGCTCCCTTGCAATAATAGGTGAAATTCCCTGCATTGCAGAAAGAAGTGCTTTGGAAAGCTTCATCTCTCCCGGTGTATCAAGAGCCTTTTGCACAATTTCTCTGCTGTCGCTTGTAAGTATGCAAAGCTTATCTTGCTTTGGTGGAAGTTCGTACTTAATGTTTGGCAATACAAGTCTTTGGGTGCTCATTGTAAAGTCAACACGCTTTAGTGCGTCAATAATATTTTCATTTTCATCAATGAGAATTATGTTGCTGTACTTTCCCATAATCTCAACGCATAGAGAAAGCTTTACCCTGTCACCAAGCTCATTTGTGGCTATAAAATCAAGGAACAGAATCCTCTCCAGCTCCGGCTGACGAATATCCGTAAGCTTTGCTCCTCCAAGTCTTTTCCTAAGGAGCATACAAAGCATTGGAGGTGTTGCCGGATTTTCCGGGGAATGTTCTGTAAAGCACACCCTGGGAGAATTGGCACGGGTGGAAATAAGGAGCTTTTTGTTGCCGTTTTTTGAACGCAGGGCAATAACAAGCTCGTCCCTGTTAGGCTGATGAATCTGGCTCACCCTTGCATCCATTGCGTTTTCCTTTATCTCTTCTTTTACATAGTGAAGCATAACTCCGTCAAAAGCCATTATTCCACCTCACTCCTTAAATTTATTTGTGGTACTTTCCGTTACTGCTTATTTGAAAACTGCGGTAAATCTGCTCTGTAAGCATTACCCTTGCCATTTGGTGAGGGAATGTCATTTTACCCATAGAAAGCTTAAAGTCTGCCCTTTGCTTAACCTCGTCCCACAGTCCCCAACTTCCGCCAATTATAAAGTTCACTGTGCTTTTTCCCTCAAGCTGAACATTATCTATAAGATTTGCAAGTTGAGGTGAGGAGATGTTTTTCCCCTCAATACACATAGCAACAGTATAATCTGTGGGTTTTATCTTTTGGAGGATAGCGTTGCCCTCCTCCTGCAAAATGTGTTCAATCTGCTTTTCGTTAGGGTCGGTGTTCACCTTACATTCTGAAAGCTCAATTACAGAAAACCTGCAAAAGGATGACAGTCGCTTGCTGTACTCCTTGATTGCATCAACCCAATATTTTTCTTTCAGCTTACCTATACAAATTATGTTAACTGTCAACATTAGAATAGTATTACCTTTCCGTTACTTTCCACAGGTGCTACATCAATGGTGTAATCATAGTCACGCCTAAAGCCCATCTCATTAAGAACACATAAACTTTCGTTAAGGGCAACCTCAGGGCGGTTGTTGTCCTGACTAAGGTGGCCAAGCATTATGCGCATTGTTCCGTTCTCAATTATCTGAGGAAGTTCCTTTGCACAGCTTTCGTTTGACAGGTGACCGTCTGAGGACAAAATCCTCTGCTTTAGATAATATGGATAAAATCCGTTTTTCAGCATATCAATGTCGTGGTTGCTCTCCAGCACCAAAGCATCTACACCGTAAAAGGCATTTCTCACCTCATCATTGATAACGCCAAGGTCGGTTGCCACCATTGCCTTGCGGTTGTCGGAGGTTGTAACACGAAAACAACAGGGCTGTATTGTATCGTGATTTGTAGGAAAAGCCTCCACAAGCATATCTCCTAAGGAAATTTCGCCTGAGATTATGTGGGTTTCTGCACTTGGCTCTATTCTTTTATCCTTTATAAGCCCCTCCATTGTACCCGCTGTGGCAAATACAGGAAGATTGTTCTTCTTTACAAGCACCCTCAGGGCGGAACAATGGTCAATATGCTCATGGGTGACAAAAATACCCCTTATTTTTTTAATATCTATGTCATTGTTAAAAAGTGCATTCTCAATCTGCTTACAGCTTCGTCCTGCATCAATCAACACCCCGCCGTTTGATGAGCCTATGTAGTAGCTGTTGCCCTTACTTCCGCTGAAAAGCGGTATCAGCTTTGCCATTTTTCTTCCTCTCTAATCACAAAAATAGGGATACTTTCGTACCCCTACAAATAAATCTTTATTTATACTCAAACAGACTCTGCAAGCTCGCCCTCTGGGTCATATACCTTTTTAATGTCTGCCCCTAGTTCACGGAACTTTTCAACAACCTCTTCATATCCTCTTTCGATATACTGAATGTTGCTGATAACTGTTGTGCCCTTGGCTGTAAGTGCGGCGATAATCATTGCGGCACCTGCACGCAAGTCGGTAGCCTTTACAGAGGCAGGCTTTAGCGGTCTGCCACCTTCAATAATGGCAAGTCGTCCCTCAACGGAAATTTTTGCGTCCATTCTCTGAAGCTCGCTGATGTACTGGTAACGGTTATCCCACACATTTTCGTTGATAATGCTTGTTCCGTTACAGGATGTGAGCATTGCAACAAACTGTGGCTGACAGTCGGTTGGGAAACCCGGGTGAGGCATTGTCTTGATGTTACAGCGAGTGAGGTTTCTGCCCCTTGCGTCAACACGGACAGCTTCGTCATATTCTTCAATTTCACAGCCGATTTCACGGAGCTTTGCGGTGATTGAGTCAAGGTGCTTTGGAGTGATGTTCTTAACTGTTACAACGCCCCTTGTTGCCGCTGCGGCAGCCATATATGTTCCTGCCTCAATCTGGTCGGGAATGATGGAATATGTTATACCTCTCAGGTACTCTACTCCTCTGATTTTAATTACATCTGTGCCTGCGCCACGGATATTTGCACCCATTGAGTTAAGGAAGTTAGCCAAATCAACTACGTGGGGCTCCTTAGCACAATTTTCAATTATGGTAAGACCCTCAGCCTTAACTGCGGCAAGCATAAGATTGATTGTTGTTCCAACAGAAACAACATCAAGATAAATGTTGTTGCCCTTTAACTTTCCGCCGTTGCTCTTTATATCAATAGCACCGTCAGAAATTTCGTGGGTGCAACCCATTGCCTCAAAGCCCTTAAGGTGCTGGTCGATAGGTCTTACGCCAAAGTTACATCCACCTGGGAGCAAAACCTTTGCCTTGCCGAATCTGCCCAGCAAAGCACCCAGCAGATAATAGGAGGCTCTCATCCCCCTTACAAGGTCTGTTGTTGCTTCGTGTGTTCTAATGTTTCTTGGGTCTATATCAAGTGTTGATTTATTTACTCTTTTAACATCGGCGCCCATCTCCTTAAGGATAGTGCCAATGAGGGTTACATCGCTGATGTTTGGGATATTTTCAACTCTGCATGGTTCATCACAAAGAATAACGCCGGGAATTATTGCAACTGCCGCATTTTTTGCACCGCTTATTGTTACCTCGCCGTTAAGCTGTTTTCCACCGTTAACTACAAATTTATTCAAGCTTGCACACTCCAATATGTTATGTTTATGGTATATGCTTTTTATTCCGAAATATTAGAAAAAATGATAACAATATTTTAACCTTTTTTTCTAATAAAAAATTAAAAATCACAATTTCAATTAAAGACTAATTAATATATTACCCCTAAACGTAATTTAAGTCAATCTTTATTCTTGATTGTAACTCTTTTTGTGAAACTTGTATGCAATTTGAAATTTGCTTGTAACCATTTTTAAAGAATTTGACCGTTTGCATCAGTATTTGTAATTTTTCTGTAAATAATTCTTTAAAAGAATAAACGTTTGTTCTATTTTCTTTTGGATAATTATTTATGGGAATTAAGATAATTATACCTTAAGTAAATAACACTATTGTAACTGTGGTGTCAGATTTTTATTCTTTGTGTCAAACCAATATATAGGTTATGAACCCGGAAAATAATTTATTCTTCACCCCAATATTTCCTGTCAAGACTTCTGTACTGAAGAGCCTCCGCCACATGCTCACCCTTAATAATATCGCTTTCATCAAGGTCGGCAATGGTTCGGCTTACCTTTAGTATTCTATCGTATGCTCTTGCGGAAAGCCCCAGATTATCAAAGGCATTTTTCAAAAGAAGGTCAGCCTCTTCATCTGTTACGCAAAACTTTGCAGATAGTTCCGAGGTAAGGTTTGAGTTACATGTGATTCCTGTTCCATCATACCTTTTATTTTGTATTTCTCTTGCTCTGTTCACTCGCTTTTGAATCTGCGCTGTGGTTTCTCCCTTTTCTTTACTGCTCAGTTCACTGTACTCCACAGGTGGTACTTCAATGTGAAGGTCTATTCGGTCAAGTAGAGGGCCCGACACCCTGTTGAGGTAATTTTGAATACTCCTTGAGGAGCATCTGCACTTTTTTGTGGGATGATTGTAGTAACCGCAGGGGCAAGGGTTCATTGCGGCAAGTATCATCATATTACAGGGGTATGTGTAGCTGCCGTTAACACGGGAGATTGTCACCTTTCTGTCCTCAATAGGCTGGCGAAGTCCCTCCAGAGTTTTTCGTGAAAATTCAGGCAATTCATCAAGGAAGAGAACTCCGTTATTAGCCAGGGTGATTTCACCCGGCTTTGGAATGTTTCCACCACCTGTCATTGCCGCATAGGAAACTGTGTGGTGCGGACTTCTGAAAGGTCTTGAATTAACCAGCGACACCCCCTGTGGCAACTGTCCGGCAATAGAAAGCACCTTGGAGGTTTCAATTCTTTCTTCAAAGGTCATCTTAGGCAGTATTCCCGGCACACGCTTGGCAAGCATACTCTTTCCACTTCCCGGTGGTCCGATAAGGAGAACGTTATGTCCTCCTGCCGCCGCAATTTCCAATGCCCTTTTTGCCTCAAGCTGTCCGCACACATCGGCAAAGTCGGGGTAATGCTCTGCCTCTTCCTGAACACAATCTTCAAATAAAACAGGGGCGATTTCTTCCAGTCCCTTAAAATGTGCAATTAACTGATACACATTCTTTACGGGATAAACCTCAATACCCTTTACCACAGCTCCCTCAAAGGCATTTTCGTAGGGTACGAACAGCTTTTTTATTCCCATTTCCTTTGCCTTTATTGCCATAGGGAGAACTCCGTTCACCTTGCGAACATCTCCCCCTAAGGACAATTCTCCAATAAAGGCACAGTCCCTTATATCTGCGTCAAGCTGTCGTGTTGCAAGGAGCAAAGCCACCATTATGGGCAAATCGTAAAGAGGCCCCTCCTTCTTTACGTCTGCCGGTGCAAGGTTCACCGTTATCCTTTGGTCCGGAAAGGCAAAACCACAGTTCACCATTGCACTGCGCACCCTGTCACGGCTTTCCTTAACTGCTGTGTCGGGCAAGCCAACCATCTCAAATGCAGGAAAACCCGAGAATATATCAGCCTCTATTGTAACAACAAAGCTTTCAAGTCCGGCGATACCCAGACTTTTGCAACTTACAACCATATGTAAAACTCCTAAAGTAATCTAACCTAATTTTATCATATTTATATACTGAATAAAAGTATATCCCACACAATCCCAAACAAAAAGGGAGTAATATACAAATTTTTCGACAGAAAAATATATATTTTGCATAATAAAAATTTAATATTATAAAAACTTTTACCCAATTTATTTAAAAATCGGTTGACTTTTAGTCTAAATAATTGTAAAATGATATTCAGGCTAAGATTATGGCGAGGTGTTGGAATGAAGTCTTTACAAAATGAGGAAAGGCTGATTTCCAAAGCAAAGGAAGGAGATAACCAATCCTTTGAGATACTGGCGTTTCATTATCTTGGACTGATAAACAAACTCAGCAGTCAGTACAAAGCAGCCGGTTATGACACCGGGGATTTCACGCAAGAGGGACTGATGGTGCTTGTGTCGGCAATTAAAAGCTACGACCCAAGGAAAAATGTCAGCTTTAAAAATTATGCTCTTATGTGTATCAAAAGGCGGTTTTACACAATAGTCAAAATGTCCCTAAGTGGCAAAGCGATTCCTCAGGAATGTACCGTACCTATTGACGACATAGAAATTACTGACGAAAATCTGAACCCCGAAATTCAGACGCTTTACAGAGAAAGGCTTGCATACTTATTCCGTAAGGCAAAGGATAACCTATCCCAAAGGGAATACCAAGTCCTTGTCCTCTTTGTACAGGGACACACCTACAAGGAAATTTCATCTATGCTTAGCATAAGCGAAAAATCTGTGGGAAATGCCCTTTCAAGAGGAAAAAAGAAACTGCTGAAACTGCTTTAGTTTGGGAATCCCTGAATAAATCGTGATTTATTCTGTGTTTCCTGTATCATCCGTTTTAATTTCAGGAGTATTAAGCGGAACAATTAATTTAAGCGAGGTAAAACCAATGTATGAAGACAAGACTCTCGTGTGCAAAGAATGTGGAAACGAATTTGTTTTTACAGCAGGCGAACAGGAATTTTACGCTGAAAAGGGCTTTGTAAATGAGCCACAGCGCTGTAAGCCATGCCGTGTTGCGAGAAAAGAAGCTGTAAAAGCTGCAAGAGAAATGCACACCACAACCTGCGCTCAGTGCGGAGGAGAAGCAAGAATTCCTTTTGCTCCTATGGAGGGCAAGGACTATTATTGCAGTGAATGCTTTGCCAAGAGAAAAGAAGAAGGCTTAGCTTAACATAAAATTGTCGCAAATACCCTTATTTATTTTTTATTGAGCTATGAAGCACCCTTAGGGGTGCTTTTTCCTTTATATTCACAAAATAAAAGGCAACAATATTATTGTGTGTCCAAGGAAGAAAAAAACACTTTTATTGTGATACTATTTGTGATATAATGTAGAAAAATTTATATTTCTCAGGAGGTAAAGTATTATGACAATTGATAAAAACACAATTATCGGCGATGTGCTGGACGCATATCCTGACACAGCAGAATTTTTCTTTGAAATCGGCATGCATTGCCTTGGATGCCCTCATTCAAGAGGAGAAAGCATTGAAGAGGCTTGCTATGTTCACGGAACAGACGCTGACGAGCTGATTGCAAAAATCAACGCATCTATCGGACAATGATTCTTCCAAAGAGATTATCTCTCATAGCCTCAATGGTGGACGAGGGGGCTGTTGTTGCCGACATCGGCACAGACCATGCCCATCTCCCCATTTTTTTGGTACAAAGCAAGGTATGCACATCTGCCCTTGCCTGTGACATTAAGGAGTTACCCCTTGAATCAGGACGGCAGAACATTGAGCTTTGTCACCTTGAAGATAAAATCAAGACAAGGCTTTCCGACGGACTTTCGGGCATAAAGGCTGACGAGGCGGACACTTTTACCATTGCAGGTATGGGAGGGGATATGATTATACATATACTCTCAAGCTGTCCATATATTTTTGACAAAAAATACACCTTGATTCTTCAGCCTATGACAAAGTATTACGCCCTTATGGGGTGGCTTTTTGACAATGGGTTTGAAATTATCCGGCAGGAATGTACCCACGAGGGAAAGCACTGCTACACCGTAATCAAGGTGCGTTTCAGCGGAGGAAAAATCCCACACACACCGGAGGATGAATTTCTGGGTAAATTGGATTTGTCAAATGAAGAAAACCGCCTTTTCCTAATTAAAGAGATAAAAAAAGCAGAACAGCGTTCAATCGGTGACCCATCTTTAATCCCTGTGGTGGAAAAACTAAAGGAAAAATTACAATGACAGTAAATGATATTTTGAATTATACGGAAACCTTTGCACCCATAAGCACTTCAGCAGATTTTGATAACTGCGGTGTGCTGGTTGGTGATCAAGACACCGTTGTTACAAAGGCAATCCTTGCCCTTGATATAACATCCGCTGTGGTAGATGAGGCAAAAAATGAAAATGCACAGCTCATTATCAGCCACCACCCAATAATCTTTAATCCCCTTAAAAAGGTGGAAAAGGATTCGGTGGTTTACAAGTTGATAAAAAACAACATAACAGCTTTGTGCTTACACACAAACCTTGACCTTTCCCCTACCTTTGGGGTAAACACCTGTTTAGGTGAGGCTTTGGAACTTAAAAACTGCGGTTTTGTTCCCGACACCTATGCCTATATCGGAGAATTAGACTCACCAATGAGTTCAAAGGAATTTGCCCAAACAGCAAAGGAAAAACTGAACTGCAAAGGTGTAAAATACACCAACAAGGACAAGGTACAGAAAATTTGCGTATCCTCCGGTGCCGGTGCGGAAGAAATTGAAACTGCACTTAAAAACCACTGTGATTTGTTCCTTACAGGAGAGATGAAGCATCACCTTTACATTGAGGCAATGGAAAGAGATATTGCTGTGGTGGAGCTTGGGCATTATAAAAGTGAGGATGTAGTAATAGAGAGATC
>JBJEPA010000081.1:0-9520 GCA_051880995.1 Ruminococcus sp. | reverse complement strand
TGTCCTCCCGGAAGATTAATTGGAATTTTTTTTGAAAAATCCTGTCGTATTTTCAATAGACAATACCTTTCTGTAAAAATTTAACAATGTCGATTAATTAATTGTAACACAACAAGAATTAATTGTCTATTAAATATTGCACTCAATCTATCTACCCCCAGCACTACCAAACATCTCCGCCTTATACTCCGGTGCCTTAACCATAAGTAAGAATCTCTCGTTACCGCAACGGTAGAAACAAGTACCTCTTTCGGAAAATCTAATCAGTCCATACTCGTTTGGTTCGAGCATAAGTGCATCCTGAAAATCCTTTGGATTGATATTGCCGGGATAGAAGAGATATACATGGGTTGGAATAGAGAACAATGGTTTTGTAAATTCTTTAATTTTGGGGAGCAGGAAGTCCTCAATGTTTTGACTGGCTATGATGACAGCAGAGTCCTTTTTTCGCACTCGCTTCATAGCGTTACGGATATACTCAATGGCTGTCATATTGGTAAGGAACAGATACAGTTCATCAATACTTGCAACTGTGTTGCCCTCTCCAAGAAGCTTGTTACTCATATAGGATAAAATATTAAAAAGCATTGCATCTTTGAGCCTTTTGTTTGTGTCCAGCAAACCCTTAACACCAAAGCATAACAGCTTGTCATCTGTAATGTTACTGTAACCGTTGAAATACTGCGACTCTGAACCTACACACATACTGTAGATTGCAAGGCAGATTTCTCTGAGGATTTCCTTTGTGTATAGGCTGTTGCTGTTCTCTTTGAAATTTTCGTATTCCTCTGTACATACCACATAGAAGTCGGACATAATAGGATAATCGGTAGGTCTTAGTCGGGTGTAATCTGTGTTGTCGTTAATACCGAACTTGTTGTATAATTTGGTCAGCAAAATCTCAATAGTGTCAAGCTGTTCATCTGTAAAGTCTTTGTATGCTCTGAAGAAGTCTTTGAGAAATGCAATGTGCTGTGATAGTTTAGTATTTTTCGTAAATGCTATAGGACAACTTGAAGTTTCATCCATATTGTCATTTAATGAATCTATATCAGAGTTATCGTCTGCATTTCCCCAAGACTTTGGCTCAAGGGGATTGATAGTGTGTCTGCCATCCATAAAATCAATATAGCAACCTCCAAGATTTCTTACTAAATCTTCATACTCCGCTTCCGGATCAAGGCAAATAAGCGACTTGCCACTTTCACGAATGTTGGTTAATAATAGTTTTAGAAGATAAGACTTACCCTGTCCGGAGTTGCCGAGTATAAGGACATTACTGTTGGTTTTGTCATCTGTTCTGGCATCAAAATCCACAAGAATGTTTGTGCCATACTTATCCCTGCCGATATATAGTCCCTTTGCATCTGTCTTGCCTGAGTAGTTAAAGGGAAACAGATTTGCAACAGAGCTTGCAGGCAGTACCCTTTCAAACAATGAACCAAACTGATTACTGCCAACCGGTGTTACTGACAGGAAACCCTCCTGCTGACGAAGTGTAAGTCTGTCAAACTCAATCTTGGAACGGGTGAGTTCCATTGAGATTTCTGTCTGTAAATCCCTTAACCTTTGCTTTGAGTTGGCTGTTAATTCAATATATACGGCACAATGTAGAAGTGGCTCTTTGTTTCTTCTGAGGTTTACCATAAGGGCTGTTACATCCTGAAGATTACCCTCAGCTTCAATGGTTTCATTCACATTGTTCCCTGTACTTTGCAGTTTGTTCTTTCGTGTTGCGTTCTGAACAATTTTTCGCTGTTCAACTGAGGATACAAGTCGGTTGTAGATGTGAAGAGTAACACCGTTTCTGTCACCGATTTGAGAAAGAATCGCCTGTTCTTCTGTTGACGGAGGATATTCCTTAACTGCCCAAATACTCCTGTAACTGTCACCTACATAGTAAAAATCACTTTTGAACTTTATTGTTGGCGGAAGTATCATATCGAAGAAATCTTTTGTGTTGATTTCTTCTTGCTGTTCCGGTGTTAAAACTTTTGGTTTGCGTTTAAATAGTTTCATTTTTTGCCCTCCTTAATTTTCGTAAGATATAACAATCAGTCGCTCATCTTCACTTGCATTTGTACAGGTGGAAAGGGTTAGAAGCTTGTGGCTCATACTTGGTTTTAAGCCGGTATTGTATATGGAATGTTCATTTGCGTATGCCACCCTCTTACAGAATTTTTCAGCAGATTCAGCAGATACAAACTTGTACCAATCATCGTCAACTGTTGTTTTCATAACAGAAAACACAGTATATTCTTTCGTGCCATTCCTTGTTTCAAAGGTTATAGTTTTGTGTGAATCCCTGTAGCTTTTACGAGTGTAATTCATAAGTGTTCCAAACATACTGCCGTCGTTCATATGGTGTCCGTAGATAATCATATTCGCACTTTTAAGTGAACAACGATAATCAAGGAAAGGTGTTCCGTTAAAACTGTAGTTACCGTTGAAATCTCTGTTTAAATATTTTTGATGGTCTGTGGTGCTTTGCATTACCGGATATGAAATACCTGTATCATTCACAGTTAGCCAACCTATACATTCATTGTTTTTCTTTTCAAGTGATGATACATTGTGTCCTGTTGAATAAGATGTATTTTCATAAGTATCACTATTTTTACTGTTAGTAACACCATTAGCATTTTCTACTTTTGGAACAGTAACTGACACCTGCTGTTCAAGTTCTCTGAAATTATCTTCGGCACTTGCAGTCATATCATTGTGCCAAATAGAAATCACACAGGCTGATACTATGACCGCAAAAATACCTATAATTATGCTAAACTGCACCTTGTCCTTAAGCTTCATCTTTTGTTTCTTCATCTTCATTCTCCTTCATATACTGCACTCCGTCATAATCGGGAATATTCTCTCCGTTCTTTGACGCTCCAAAGTAGATTGCAAGAAATCTCTTTAGCTGTACCTTATCAAGTCTTGAAATATCAAAACCCTGTTCTGAAATAATTTTCTCAACTCGGTTTGCCACAGTTCTGTTTTGTTCGTACTTTGTGCCTTTACATCTCACCACAAAAACAAACTGTCTTGCAGTTGCTGTATCAGACTGAATTTCATCAAGAAAATCATAGTCCTTTTTCAGAAGTTTTTTGATTTTATCATTCTGTTCTTCTTCAATCCTATCGTTGATATACGCCTTGTTGCTGTCAAAACATTCACTTGAATCTGTACAGGATATTTCAATGTCCGGCACAGCAGAAAGCACCATCATCAAGTGACGGATTTTGATTTCGATATTTTCATGGGATAATACTGAAATGTTTATTGGCTGAACAGAAAAGAATATCAGTTCATCTTTACCTACCTGTAAACCGTTCTTCGTAAAGGTTTTGATTCCAAGTAAGTCCTGAACTGATCTGCCCTTTCTCTTTAATTTTTTCTTATTCATTTTTCCTCCTTATTTATAACGCAGGACAATGTGTGCGGATTTTGGATGGGATGTCACTGTCCCCATTTAAATTCTTGTTGTGTTGTAATAAAAAACTTTACTGCATATCTGATAAAGTCCAGTATGGTTGTATCATCAAGCCTGATTGACAAAAAAGCAAAGCATAGAGTTAATGCTAAAGGCAATACAAACCAAGTTTGGGACATAATGATTACTGAAAGTAACAACGCTATGCAGATAATTGTAAAATCCCTTAAAGACCAAAGCCACAGACTTGCTGTGGCTTTGAGATTTTGAGGATATAGATATGTTTGTTTCATTTTTTAGCCTCCTATGAAACTGCTTTTGCTACCGACCTTGTAAGGTTGACTGCGGTTGTAGTTGTATGAATAACACTTGTCATATTCACCTTTACCGATGAATCAAGACCAAACTGCTGTGCAATTCTCGGCACTTCATTTGCACTTAGCATTATTCCTAAACCAAGTAGCATATTATTTGCAAAGGTCAGCAATCCGAGGAAAAGTAGTGTTGTCTGCATAAATGCTGTAAGACAAAGGGCGACTATCTGCTTTATCCATTGGTTAAAACCATCTGTATATCCCCTTGGAATACTGAACATATACAAACTGCCTACTGCCATTTGTATTATGAGAATACCGCCCCTTTTGATGTTGGCAAAGAATATTTTGATAACACAGTAGGCAAAAGCTATGAGAGAAAGGATATTGAAAAGTCCTAATTTAACATCACCGGTTATTGCAAATGAACCAGCTAAAACCGAGGTTGATTTACCCGCTAAATCAAGGGTATGACTTGCCCCTGCTATAGCTGACAATTCCGTTGCAAATGTGCCTTGCAAGCTGATACAGAATTTATACAAAGTGACTGGCACTACAGAAAACAACGAAACTGCAAAAAATCCTTTAAGTGCATTTATAGCAGTTGTCTTTATACTTGCTCTGCCGTTTTGATATTCTATTGCTGTGTCAAATACTGCTACTACCAGTCCTGTAACAAACAGCGACCAGGCAAACATTTTGAACAGATTAAGGGTTGCAGATACCCAATTTAACTCAAAGATTTCTGCACCCATTTGATTCATTGCTGTAAAGAAAGAGGCAACTGCATTATAAATCTGTGTATATATCCATTGCAGTAATGTGTCAAATATGGCATTGGAAATCTTTTCTCCAAGTGTATCCCAAGCTGAACCTATGGCGTCACCAATACCGCCAATAAAGTCGCCTATCCAGTCAAACATTTAATCACCCCCTGTCAAATGGAAAGTTGAAAATTGAAAATTGAAAGTTGAATATGAAGGTATGCGACTTCGTCATAATTATTAATAAATTCAGACAACAATGTTTTTTGTTATTACAAGCTTTCTGCTTATTAAAAATTTTCCATATTACATTTTCCATTTTCAATTAACCTAACACTGTCCAGATATATAGTGGTGCTGTTAATGTAAACACAAGACAGCCGAACAGAATTGCAGGGGCGGTAAATTCAAACTGACCGTGTTTTCGATGTAGGCTAAGTACCCGGCGCCTTACCATATTTCTATGACAGGTTTCCAAGTACTCGCCCCGGAACCGTGCTTGCACCTCTCAGCGCACACGGCTCCCCACTTGTTAATTCAGTTTTCCAGCGTGTAACTTATCGTGACATTCGGTACAGAGAGCTAAAGTTTTACGGTTTCTTGCAATCATAAAACGCTCCCAATAATCCTTACCTTTAAGGTCTTTAAGTTTACGAACGTGATGTATTTCAATATCAACGTTCTCTTTTCCGCAGAGTTCACATTTTCCTGCGGATAATCTTACCATTAAGCTTGTCTTACTTGAATATTTTACAGTCTGGGGAATTACATCTACCATTGCATTTTTCTGCATTGGCTTTCTTGCAAAACCTCCGTTGTAGAAAAGTCTGGTTTTCATATTTCCCTTTTTATCGGTATATTTTACGCCGAAATCTTTTCCGATTTGATATTTTCTCATCATCTTCTTCATACTCTTCCTATACTTTGTCGCATAGGTCTTGAACATACTGTATTGCATAATATATCCAAAAGAATTTGCGTGAGATGAGTTGTTGGCAATGCTGTAATAATTTCTGAAACCACGGATTTCACTGTTGTACTGGTCAAGTATTTCAAGGTCGTCATTATCTTTCAAATAATATCTTGCTATTGCCTTCCAGTTTTCCTTGCCGTAGACTGTAGTTTCAATCTCCATTGCTTTGTATTCAAGTAATTTTTTACGCATAATTTCCGTTGGTAATTCAAGGCACACCGTTCCGTTTAAAAATCTGCGTTTAACGCCATTTTTATTCCTTTTGGTTGCATTGGAACGCCGAACATATATGTCGTAGCCTAAAAATCTCGCTTTCTTCTTTGAATGTGTAATCAGAGTTTTTTCTTCGGATAATTCCAACATCAGCTCATTTGATATGAATTCTTTTATCTGCTGTTTAATAAGTATCGCGTCTTCTTTACTTCCGATAACACCGACAAGAAAATCATCGGCATATCTCACATACCAAAGACGTTTAAAGCTTTCATCAAACGGGTCTGAATGGGGGAATTTAAGTCTTTCCCTGTCAATTACTTTGATTTGTTCAGCTAAGGCTGATTTTTCTTCTTCATTCTCAGAGTTGCGTAATTTCTTGGCTAATACACCTCTGCGTTTTTCAAATTCATATGCTTTATCGCTTATTCTTCTGAATTTTCCTTTATCAAAGCGTTCTTTGAGCGTATGCATAAAGCTGTCAAGCTTATCAAGATAGATATTGGCGAGAACAGGACTGACGATACCTCCCTGCGGTGTACCGCTGTAGGTATTATGGTAAGTCCAGTCTTCCATATATCCTGCTTTAAGGAACTTTCGCATTAATCTGAGAAAACGCTCATCTTTTATACGTTCCGACAGTATCCCTATCAGTTTGTTATGGTTGATATTATCAAAGAAGCCTTTTATATCTCCCTCTACAAACCACTTTACGCCTGTAAAAGTTACCTGTATCTGGTTAAGTGCCGTATGACAGCTTCTGTTTGGGCGGAAACCGTGAGAATATTTTGAAAAACCGCCTTCATATATGGCTTCCAAAATCATTCTGACAACCTCCTGCACAAGCTTGTCGTCAAAAGACGGAATACCGAGTGGGCGCATTTTACCGTTTTTCTTTGGAATATACGTTCTTCTTGAGGGTTGCGGCTGATAGCTTTCGTCCCTCAGCTTTGAAATGATTGTATCAATTCTTTTGATACTCATTCCGTCAATGGTCTTGTTGTCTGTACCTTTTGTCATATTGCCTTCGGATTTATAGATATTCTGATATGCCAACAGGAATAAATCTCTGTTGAACAGATTTCTGTATAACCGTGTGTAGGTATATGACTTGTCACTGCTGTGTTGCTGTAAACTGCTTAACACATTGATTGGATTTCTCATAGTGTATCGCACACCTTCCTTTCTTTAATGTTAAGATAACAAGCTGCCGTCCTTCGCCTTGTGTAACGTTGTTAACGCCTCCGACTACTACGACGGCTCCGTTGCCTTACCGAATATTCAACGTCATCTTTCTTGGGAAACCCTTGAAATTTATCACCTTTCGGCATTACGCATAGCCTTTTTGGCATTTCGGGTTAGGCAATCCCCGTTTAGCAAATTAATAATAGCTTTGATGATTGTCGGTGTAGTGTTTTCGCCCTTTATCTCCATACGAAGCTGAGTCACACATAAACTCTCCTGCATATGCTCGACTAATACATTGCAGATGTGTGATGCGGCTACAGTTGTCTTACGCCGTAATTCCTATATAAATCTCTCGGGCTGCACTTCAGGCAGTATAGCTTTTACCCTCATATCATCGTCTTATCTCCCTGCTCAGTCGTGGATTGACAACTGTCCAACTTACAGGTTTACCAGTGTGCTATTTTCCCCTTTGAGGTTTCCCTCTCAGGTAAACTGGTTGATAACGGGTTTATGAGTTTTTACCCGCTGACTTGCCAAGTCAGAATTATTAAAGTGCCTTTACGGGCGCACAGTCAAAGTATGCTGTGCCCAGTTTTACGAAGAAGAGGATGGCAAGAATCATATCCACAACAGGGAAAACAACATTGTTCACAACATTCTTAATCTGCGTCTGTGCTTTAGTCCAAGTGGACTGAATTGCTGAGCTGACATCTCCTGCAGCAAAGACAGGTATAGTTGAAACTCCAATCATAACTGCTACAAGCAAACACATTAGTGCAATTTTTAAAAGACGCTTATTTTTAGCACTCATATTTATCTACCTCCGAATTTGAAATATATTTTATTTTCATATTAATCATCTTGGCAAAGTGTATTTCTTCTTTCATTCCCTTTGTGACTTCTTCTCCAAACACCCATAATTCATCACATTTAAAGAGTAATTCTTTGTCGGCTCTCATACCAAGCTCTCGCTCTGAGGGAATGTCGTCACAAAGAATTTCTGCATAAATATGAGGTATGACAGGAGCCATACCTCTTTTAAATGCATATTTTCCATAAAGCTTTGCCTTCTTGATGTTATCCTTAATATCACCTGAAAGTGGGGAACAGATATAGGCTGTTTTCATTAGTCATCATCCTCATCTTTTTTGCCTCTGAGTTTAATAACAACCGCTGAAATTACACCACCAAGAATTACTGCAACAATACCTATGAGGAAACCGTGATTTGAATCCCCTGTCTTTGGCTTTTCCTGTTTTTCTGCCTTGTTGGTCATTTCAGCCTTAACAATCTGACCGTCCTTTGAAATTTCAAAGGAATGTGGTGTTGTGTCAATGATATATCCGTCTGGTGCGTCAAATTCTTCGTAGGTGTATTTGCCATATGTTAGGGTGAATTTTGCTAAACCTTTTTTGTTGGTGTATCCCTCAACAACAGTCTTGCCGTTTTCGTCCTTGATTCTGAAACCGGCATCAGGAAGTAAATCACCATTACTTACATCTTTCTTTGTGATTTCAAGACTACCTGTAATTTTCCTGTTGACAAAGCCTACACCGGATTTGTTTTCAATTACTACTGTTTCACTGTTTTTGGTGATTTCAAAGTAATAATGTTCTGTGTCACGAACATATCCTATTGGCGCAGTTTTTTCATAAAGGAAGTATCCGCCGTAGATAAGGTTATCAAGTTCATAGACACCCTTTTCAACCTCTTTCATTCCCCCACAAACCTTGTCAGCTTTGTCAAACTCCTTGTTGCCGTTACTATCTCTATACACCACAAAAGTTGCCCCTGAGAGCTTATTCTTTGGGTGTTTCTTGTCCACCTTGGTTGTAGCAACCTTGCCGTAGAGAAGTTTGTTTATGATGTTTTCTCCGCCATTGATGTTAATGACTTGTTTTGAGGTATGAGGTTCAGTATATTCAAATGTAAATTCATACTGTGTGTCATCAATTACATAGTGGTCGTCTGTAGTATATTCCTGGACATAGTAACTTCCAAATGGTAAATCAGTAGTAAATGTAGCTGTGCCATCTTCTTTACAGTTGATAATTTCAACAAGTCCATCCTTCGGGATAGCAGTTCCGTCACTTGCCTTAATTTCATCCTTTGCATAGAGAGCAAAGCTGACATTAAGAATTTCCTTGTTGTCTGCTTTGTATTCTTCTGTTTCTTCAAGGATTTTTTTAAGACTTACTTCTGCCTTTTGTCTTTCGTTGTTGATAGATACATCCACATTTGTTACGGCTACTTCCTGACCTGCATATGTGATTTCAAGCGTTGTTGGTTCTGTACTTAGAACATATCCGTCAAGGGTTTGTGTTTCAACAAGTCTGTACTTGCCAAGGTATAAATCTTTGCTTTTGGCTGTTCCGTTCTCTCCTGTGGTGACTGTATCTACAAGGGTATCTTTCTTGTAACGAACAGTTCCGTCAGGCGTTGTAATGTCCTCGTCTGCATAGATTTCGAAAACTACCCCCTCAAGATATGACTTTTCAAAAACAGGCTGATATACATTATCGGTGTTTGATACTGTTTTGAATATTTCACCTGCCTTTGTTACTGTGATTGTACCCATCTGAACCATGTCTTTTTTCTCTGTTTTAACAACGGTGATACCATCTTCGGAAGTTGTATT